>WTIW01000076.1 GCA_011526385.1 Pelagibacteraceae bacterium
ATTATGCATGAAGATCATTACTTTCCATGGCACTTTGATGGAAATGAGTTTACTTTAAGTATTTTAGTTCAAAAAGCAGAGAAAGGTGGTTTGTTTGAATATTCTCCTGATTTAAGAAATGTAGAAGATGAAAACTTCAATGGAGTAACAAAAGTTTTAAGAGGAGAAAGAGAAACAGTTAAATCATTAGATTTAAAACCTGGAGATCTTCAAATATTTAAAGGAAGATTTTCAATGCACCGTGTTACAAAAATTGAAGGGAAAACTTCAAGATATATTGCTCTTCCAACATACGTAAAAGATCCGTACAGAGTAAACAAACCTGAGCATTCAAAACAAGTTTATGGAAAAGCTTTACCAATTCATTTTGAAAGAAATGATATTCAAGTTGATGGATTAATGGATTAATGAAAATTGCATTTATAGGTTTAGGAAACATGGGAATGCCAATGGCATTAAATTTAAATAAATCTAAAAAAATTCAATTACTTGGATTTGATGTAAATAATCATTCAGTTCAAAAATTTAAAAAATTAAAAGGGAGAGTTGCAAAAACATTAGATGAGGCCTTTGAATGCGATATCATTATTTCATGTCTTCCTGGGCCAAAACAAATTAAGCAAATTGCAGTTGGCAAAAATAAATTAATTGAAAAACTTTCTAAAAATAAAATTTGGATTGATTGCTCTACAAACTCAATCGGTTGCTTTAATTTTTTACAAAAAAAATTAGGAAAAAAGATAAATCAATTTATTGATGCTCCTATTTCAGGGGGAAATATAAAAGCAAAATCAGGTGAATTATCAATGTTTATTGGTGGATCACAAAAGCTTTATAAAAAAACGGGATTTATATTTAAAATTTTAGGAAAGAATTTGTATTATTTAGGAAAGCACGGTGCAGGATATGCTGCTAAAATTGCACAAGTTAGTCTTTGTTACTTAAATTATCTATCTTTATCAGAGGCTTTAATGCTCGGTACAAAATCTGGCATCAAACCACAAACTATGCTTCAAATAATCGATAAAAGTGCAAGTGGTGGTTATACTTCTACTAGGTACGGTCCTGATATGATTAACGGTAGTTATGATCCATCATTTACACTCGGTTTATCATTTAAAGATCTAAAATTAGCAAAAGAAATTATTAATCTTAAAAATATTAAACTTCCAATTACAAAATTAACAACATCAATATATTCAAAGGCAATTAAAAAGTATGGTGCAAATTCAAATCATCTAAATGCAATTAAATTGCTAGAAGCTAAAAATAAATTAATTTTACATAAAGGAGGTTAAATGAAAAAAAAGATAAGCAAAGCTGATTGGAAAGTAAGAGTTGATTTAGCAGCAATGTTCAGACTAACTCATATGTTTGGTTGGGATGATACTGTTTGGAACCATATAACAGCAAGAGCTCCTGGTACAAAACATAATTTCTTTATGCATGAAATGGGTTTGCTTTATGAAGAAGTGAAAGCATCAAACCTAATTAAAGTGGATGAAAACGGAAAAGTTTTAGAAGGTCCTAAAAAAGCTAATACAGCAGGATTTATTATTCATAGTGCAGTTCACTTAAATCATCCAAAAAATAAATTTGTTTTTCATGCTCATCCTCCATCTGCATTAGCAGCTACAGCGTTAAAAAATGGTATACCTTTTTTGGTACAAGACTCGTCTATGCTATATGGTAAAGTTGGTTATCATGAGTGGGAAGGTTTATCTTTAAACAAAGATGAAAGAAAAAGAATAGCCAAAAATCTTGGTAACAATAAAGTTTTGATAATGAAAAACCACGGATTGCTAACTGTTGGTGAAACTGCAGGAGAAGCATTTATGAATATGTATTATGCAATTAGAATGTGTGAAGTTGCGGTTCAAGCAGAAGGTTCTGGATTAAAACTTGAAAGATGTACTAAGCAAATGTGGAAATTATCTCAAAAACAATATGATTTATTTTCACCTGGTTTAAATGAGTGGCCAGCTCTTCTTAGAAGATGTGATAAGGCAGATCCATCTTATAAAAGATAAATGTCAGATATAAAAAATCTATCCGATATTACTAAAAATGGACTTTGTATAGGTTGTGGGCTTTGTCAAAGCGTTGTTGGTAAAGATAAAATTACAATCTCAATGACAGATAAAGGACGATTAGAACCTCAAGAAATTAAGCCACTATCTAACGAAGACTTTGATAAAGTAAAAAAAGTATGCCCTGGAGTTTTAGTAGAAGGATTACCTAAAGAAGAAGTAAATGAAAATTCTAAACATGATTTAGTTTGGGGATATTACAATTCACTATTTTATGTTTGGTCAACTGACAAAGATATTAGATTTCAAAGCTCAACTGGAGGGCTTTTAAATGGTTTATCTTTATATTTATTAGAAACTAAAAAAGTTGATTTCATTCTTCACACTGCAGGTGACCCTGATCATCCAATGAGAAGTATTCCAAAGTTTAGTTATAATAAGGAAGACTTATTAAACTGTGAGAGTAGATCAAGATATGGTCCCGCTTCACCTTTAAGTAAGTTCAATGAAGCATTAGATAAAAATCAAAATTTTGCATTTGTTGGTAAACCTTGTGATATTTCAGCAATTAGGTTGCTTTCTAAAACTGATGAAAGAGTAAATAAATATTGTAAATTTTTACTTACACTTGTCTGTGGAGGATCTACTGAATTCACTAAATCTCAAGATTTTATAAAAAGCTTTAATGTCAAAGAAGAAGAATTAGACACTTTTAGATACAGAGGATACGGAAATCCAGGTCGTATGTATATCAAGACTAAAGATGGAAGAGAGCATGATAGAGAATATAATTCTTTTTGGGGGGAAGAGAGCACATGGAGAGTTCACTTTAGATGTAAAATTTGCCCTGATGCAATTGGTGAAAGTGCAGATGTTGCAGCACTTGATACTTGGAGAGGTGGATCTCCCAAAGGAGAAGACGAAGGTTTTAATGCAGCAATTGCTAGAACTCAAAAAGGAATTGATTTGCTTAAAGATGCAATCAAAGAAGGTTATTTAGAAAAAGGAGATGATTTAAACATTGATGATATAAATGATTTTCAGCCTCACCAGGTAAACAAAAAGAAAGCAGTTTATGCAAGGCATCTTGGA
The DNA here is from genome assembly GCA_011526385.1 of Pelagibacteraceae bacterium. GTDB lineage: Bacteria > Pseudomonadota > Alphaproteobacteria > Pelagibacterales > Pelagibacteraceae > Pelagibacter. The sequence goes on from WTIW01000076.1 coordinate 3,123, forward strand.
ATGAAAAAAGGTGGTTTACCCACTCTTCAAACCGATGGATTAAGAATAAAAGAACTTTATGATAAAAATGATAAAGAATATAATGCCAAGGAAGAAGAAGGAACAAGTAGCAGAATAGATAAAATTTAATGAGTTCTTTAAAAAATAAAAAAATAATTATTTCAGCTGGTGCATCTGGAATTGGTTGGGCTACTGCTAAAGTATGCCTTGATAAAGGAGCAACTGTTTTTATTTGTGATATTGATGAAAAATATTTAGCAAAGACCAAAAAGCATAAACTAAATAATAAAAAACTTTTTATCTATAAATGTGATGCATCAAATGAAACTGATGTAAAAGAACTATTTAATAAAATTAATAAAAAAACAAAAAAAATTGATTGCTTAATAAATAATGTTGGTATTGCAGGACCAACTGGAACTATAGAAAAATTAAAATCAAAAGATTGGGAAAATACTTTAAAAGTAAATGTCATAAGTCATTTTTATTTTACAAAACTTGCAATCCCTATGCTTAAAAAAAATAAAGGTGGATCTATAATTAATTTATCATCTGGAGCAGGAATAATGGGATTTCCTTTAAGATCACCTTATGCAGCAAGCAAATGGGCAATTGTTGGTGTTACAAAGACACTTGCTATGGAACTTGGTAAATTTAAAATTAGAGTTAATGCGATTTGTCCTGGAACTATTAAAGGTGATCGAATGGTAAGGGTTATAAGAGATAAATCTAAGTTTCTAAAAATTTCAAAAAAACAGATTGAAAAAGAATTTGTGTCAATGGCATCAATGAACTGCTGGATTTATGAAGAGGATATTGGAAAAATGTGTAGCTTCCTAATTTCTGATGAAGCTTTAAGAATATCTGGTCAAGTTATAGGTGTTGATGGTAACGCTATAAGATTAGATTAAAATAATCCAAGAGCTTGTGGAATAAATCTTCCAGGAAACAACGTAAATAATCCTGCAACTGAAAGGCCTATAAAATTTCCAATCATAAATATTTTATGAAGAATTAATTTTCCTTTCTTAATAAAATAAATTGCAAGTGCTAAAGAAATTATAACCCACACACTAAGCAAGTGTATCCAACTGTAAGTTCCATCATTTAATTCTTTAATCCAAAAAGATGAGATCGATACATAAAGCATTAAAAGAACCCAAATCCATCCAATAACTTTATGTGTTTTGTCTCCTTTTTTTGAAATTAGATTTTTTAATCCAAAAAAAACTGCAAAAACTGCAAGTAATATATGGGATATGATCACAGTTTATTTTGAAAACCTTTTAAACTTTGGAAGCTTATCTGTGATTTTATAAAAGTCAGATTTAGTTCCAACAAATATATTTCTCATTGTTTTAAGGCCTGTTTTTCCATCAAACATTCCTGCTGCTATAGAGACATTATCTGATTTTTTGAATTTAAAAAAAATACTTGCTCCACATTTATTACAAAATCCTCTTTTTGCATTTTTAGAAGATTTGAACCATCTAAGTGTTTTTTTATTCAAAAATGTAATGTCTTTATCTTGGACGTTTGAATATGCTCCATAAATACCATGTGTTTTTCTACACTGAATACAATGGCAGTTTGAAACGTTTCTATGCTCGCCTTTGGTTTTAAATTTTACACCTTTACATAAACAACTGGCTGTTAAAGCTTTGATCATTAATTTCTAATTTTGTTTTCGTATTTTTTTCTAAGCTTTTGTAGTTCAACTAAATATTGATCTCTAATATTTGAAATCATTGCAACTGATTTTCCTTTTGCTTGCTTTGAAGTGCCTGAAATAAGTCTTGAAGCTAGTTTTTTTGAAAGCTTTGGTGCTTTTAATTTGGTCCAAGGTAATTTTAAAGCAGGCCCAAATTGCTCCAGCATATGCTTCATACCAGCTTTTCCACCTGCAAGATGAAAGGTAAGAAAAGTTCCCATCAAAGACCATCTCAAACCCGGCCCATCTTCTATTGCTCTATCTAGATCTTCTGTTGTTGCATAACCTTCATTTATAATATGAAGACCTTCTCTCCATAATGCTTCTTGTAATCTATCAGCTAAATATCCAGGTAATTCTTTTTTAACCATAATTGGGTTCATTGAAATTGATTTATAAAATTTGTTTGCTTGATTTAAATATTTTTTAGATGTTTTTTTTCCTGGAACAATTTCAACACCTGGACACATGTAAACAGGATTAAATGGATGACCTATCATTGCTCTTTCAGGGTTTTTACATTTTGAATATATTCTTGTTGGTAATAATCCGGATGAACTGGATGATATAATTGCATTTTTCTTTGCGTGTTTTCCAATAATGCTCATTAATTTAGTTTTTAAGGCATAGTTTTCTGTTGCACATTCTTGAATAAAATCTGCATCCTTTAAGGTTTCTTCAATTGATGTAAAAAAATGAAAGTTTTTAAGATTTAATTTTTTTTTATTAAATAATTTTTTAGCAAACGGCCAAGCTCTTTTAATTTCTAAAATTAAATTTTTTTTAAGCTTAATATCTTTGTCAAATGCATAAACAGTTTTATTGTGTGCTAAGCAACGAATGATCCACCCTGCTCCGATTACACCTGTTCCAATAACTGCTACTTTATTTATTTTAGACATTACTTGTGTTTAACAAGTTTTAATTTCTCTCGTGTCTCTTCTGGTGTCATTATTGTTGCACCTAAGTCTTCAACTATTCTAATTGCTTTTTCAACTAACTGGGCATTAGTTGCTAGCTTTCCTTTTGATAAATATAAATTGTCCTCTAAACCAACTCTTGGGTTTCCTCCCATAATTACAGTTTGTGCTACAAATGGCATTTCATTTTTTGAAATTGCAAATCCAGACCAAACTGCATTTTCTGGCATGATGTCTTTCATTGCTTGCATTGCAAGTGGAGTTGCTGGTGCTCCCCAAGGAATTCCTAAACACATTTGATACATTGGTGGATCATCTAACAAACCTTCTTTATGTAATTGTGCGCCAAACCACATGTTTCCTAAATCAAATGCTTCTATTTCTGGTTTTACTTTTATTTCTTTAAGTTTTTTTGCAGCTTTTCTTAGATCATTAGGTGTATTAACTGTGATTACTGAACTGTCACCAAAGTTTAAAGTTCCACAATCAAGTGTGCAAATTTCTGGTAAAAATTGTTCAGCATTAGCAATTCTCTCCATTACATTTGCCATATCAGTCATTGGGCCGAAATCTAAAGGATTATCTCCTTGTCCAATATCTAAATCACCTCCCATGCCTGTTGTTAAATTTAAAATAACATCTGTTCCACTTGATCGAATTCGATCCACTACTTCTTTATATAATTCTAATCTTCTGCTTGGTGTTCCATCTTCTTCTCTAACATGAATATGGGCTATAGCTGCACCTGCCTTTGCGGCTTCAATTGATGCTGTAGCAATTTGTTCTGGTGTTTTTGGTAAATCTGGATGCTTACTTGCAGTATCTCCTGAACCAGTTACTGCACATGATATGAATACCTTGTTGTTCATTTTAAGTTAGATTTATACTATTATAAAAAGGTTGAGGAAATAAAAAAATGTCAGTGCACGTTTCAAATCAAATAATAAAATCAGAATGGACAGATTATAATAATCACCTGAACATGGCTTACTATGTGCTAATTTTTGATGTGGCATGGGAAGTAATGCTTAAAAAATTTAATATGGGTGAACAATCAGCAAAAATAAATGGGATGAGCACCATGGTTGTTGAGACTAACACAACTTATAACAATGAAATTAAAGAGGGAGATGAAGTAGAAATTTTATTGACATTTTTTGATCATGATAAAAAAAGACTTCATTTTAAAATGGAAATGATTGAAAAGAAGACAAAAAAACTTGCATCAACAATTGAAATGTTATCCTTACATGTCGATTTGAATAAAAGAAAAGTTACAGAATTTAATGAAGAAAGAACTAAGTTGATGGATGAATTTATAAAACAAAATCTAAATAATTTTAAAAGCGATAATTTAGTTTTAACTGGAAAACTTAAAAAATGATTGATGTAAAATTATTATCTGGTGCTTTAGGTGCA
>WTIW01000056.1 GCA_011526385.1 Pelagibacteraceae bacterium
TTAGAAAAGAAATGCAGGATGAATTTTTAAGACTTCAAGAAAAACTTCAAAAAACTATTATGTTTATTACGCATGATTTCGATGAAGCATTAAAACTTGCAGACAGAATTGCAATTATGAAGGATGGCATTATTGAGCAATTAGATACACCTGCAAATATCGTTTTAAATCCAGCAACAGAATACGTTAAAAAATTTACAGAAGAAGTACCAAGAGAAAAAGTATTAACAATTGAAGATGTAATGGATAAATCAACTTCTGAAAGCTCAGGAGATTTTAAAGTTTTAAAAGATGAAATAATTGAAAATGTAGCTGAAAAAATTCTTACTCAAGAAAAAACAGTATCAGTTGTAGATCAAGATAATAAAATTGTTGGATCTATAAACCCATCTAAAATTATTCAAACAGTTTTTGGAGGCAGAAAAAATCACAGTTAATTATGGAACTAATAAAAAAATATCCAAAACTTTTTCAATGGTTATTTTTATTAGTTGTATTTTTTGCTTTATGTTTTTCTATCGATGTTCCTGAGACTTATAAATTTATCAGAGGACAAGCAGAATTTGTAAAAGACCCAAATCAAAGTACATTTGTTTTTCTTGGTAAAGAAGTTAGATATTACGCCTTCGATGTATTTTGGAGATTACCACCACTTCTTGGTTGGCTGCCTATTTGGATAAACGACTCTTTATTTTTCTTAATGAATGAATGGATGCCAATGGAATTTTGGGATCCAGATGTTCAAGAATTTAAAACCAGACCTTTACTTTTAGAAGTAAGTAGAAACTTAACTTCCTTTATGACTTTTCTAATAAGTTTAATTAGAGAAGTTTTACTTGGAGGTCTTGAGACAATTGTTGCATTTACAAGTTGGGATTATATTGATGCAAATCCTTGGGCTGAGTTACCTGGTTTGCCTTGGACAATTGTTGCAGCAGGTTTTGCAATACTTGCTTATAAATTAAGTGGACCAGGTCTTGCGATATTTGCAGGATTAACAATGGTTTACATTTCAATATTTGGACAGTGGAAACCCTCAATGCAAACACTCTCTTTTATATTAGTTGCTGCACCATTATCCTTTATCTTTGGTTTAGGTTTAGGTGTTGCTGCCTTTAAAAGTAAGCGTGTTGAAAAAGCTTTGTACCCAATACTTTTAGTTATGCAGACTATGCCTCAGTATGCAGTTTTAGTCCCTGCACTTGTATTATTTGGAGTAGGCGATCACGCAGCTGTAATTATAACCATGGTAGTTGCTGTACCTCCTATGATTTTATTAACTTTATTGGGATTAAGAGCAATTCCGCCTGAAGTAATAGAAGCTGGCAGGATGAGTGGATGTACTAATTGGCAATTGATGACAAAAGTATTAATTCCAACTGCAAGAAGAGACATTCTAATAGGAGTAAACCAAGTAATTATGGTTTGTTTTTCTATGGCAGTGATCTCTGCATTTATTGGTGCTAAAGGTTTAGGATTTAATTTGTTACTAGCTCTTAACCAATTAAACATTGGTTTAGCATTAGAGGCAGGTCTTTGCATCAGTTTGATTGCGATTTTATTAGATAAAATGTCTTTAGCTTGGGCAAATAAACAAATCGATTATTTTGGAAACCTAACTTTTTATCAAAGAAACAAGAATTTAATATTTTTTGGTGGCGCAGTAATAATTGGAATTTTATCTGCTTATATTGGTTCTTTTTATTTTAAAGAAGGTTTTAATTATTTATTTGAAGTTCCACATAATAAAGGAATATCAACTGCGGACTTCTGGAATAAAGGAGTTGATTGGATATTTGAAACATTCTTTGTTTACATCAAAGCTTTTAATACGTGGTTAATTAAAGAAGTTCTTCAACCAATGAGAGCTTTATATTTAAGAATGCCTGCTGTTGCTACTTTAGTACTAGTAGTTGGGGCTGGATATTTAATTGGTGGAATTCGTTCAGCACTAGTAGTTTGTGCACTGACATTATTTATTGCCCTAAGCCCTTGGTGGGATAGAGCATTAGTTACAACTTATATGGCAACATTTGGTGTAATTATTTCATGTATGATTGGATTTACAGTTGGAACTTTGTGCTTTCAGAACAAACATTCTGCAAACTTTATGTTGGGTGTATGTGATATTTTTCAAACATTCCCATCGTTTGTATATTTAATTCCAGTAATGATGTTATTTGGGATCACAGATACATCAGTATTAATTGCTGTAATTGTTTATGCAACTATTCCTGCAACAAGATATACAATTGAAGGATTAAGAAGTGTACCAGCCGGATTGCATGATGCTGCAACCATGTCAGGTGTAAATAAATTTCAAAGACTTACTAAAATAGAATTCCCATTAGCCTTTCCACATATGATGCTTGGATTAAATCAAACAATTGTATTTGCATTGTTCATGGTAATCATTGGTGCATTTATTGGAACGGAGGACTTAGGACAATATATTTTAAAAGCACTGTCAGATAAAAATGGAGCAGGTATTGGTTTGACACTTGGAATATGCGTTGCATTTATTGGTTTGATTTTTGACAATCTAATTAGAACTTGGGTTGGAAAAAGAAAAAAACATCTTGGAATAGATTAATTCTCTAAAGTAAATGAAAAACCAAACTATTAATATAATTGGATGGGTTTTGTTTATTATCTCAGCAATTGGATTTATTATTTCTAGTATTGGAAGTTTTTGGGCAATGTTTGGAAGTTTATTTTTTTTAGTTGCCTGTTTTGTATTTCTTATTCCTTATTTTAGAAAAGAAGATAATTAAGGCCACTTAATTTTTTAAGCAGCCTTAATTTATATTTTATTATTTATTTAAAAAGGTTTTTAAAGAGTCGTCCATTGCAGTTTCCCACGGTGTATGGTGAATTGGTGCAACAGATCCAGTAACAGGAGAAGAAAATGATTTATTTCTATAAGTCAAAATATCTTCAACTTTATGATGTTCCCATTCTTTAAAATGTTTTCTTATTAATTCAAAATCGATTTTTGGATAATCTGACATTTCATGAAGTTCTTTGGTGTACTCAGTTTGGAAATCAATCATTTGATCTGGATTTTCTAGCTTTTCCTCCATTGCAACCCACTTATTAATATCGCTATCAATATCACTATCACTTGGCATTTTAATTTTGCCCATAATAACGTCTCGAGCAAACCAAGCCTGACAATCAAACATATTAAAAGTATGAAATTGATCCTGCATTCCAAGATATAAAAGTTTATGATTATCTTGCCATACAACACCTTTATAAAGTTTCGGTGGGTATAGTCTGTTTGAAGTTTTTAATCTTAAACTTTCATCAATAAATGGGAAATGATGCAGGTATCCAGTGCATAAAATTATTACATCAGCATCTTGCTCTGTTCCATCTTTGAAGATTGCTTTTTTTCCTTCCAATCTATCAAGATAATGAACTTCCTTCATTCCATTAGGCCATTTAAAACCCATTGGATTATGTCTGTAACCAATTGTTACACTTTTTGCTCCATACTTATTACATTGAAGAGCAACATCTTCTGCAGAATAACTACTTCCAAGAACGATAACATCTTTTCCTCTAAATTCTTCTGCATCTCTAAAATCATGAGAGTGCATTATTCTTCCAGGAAATTTATCCATACCTTTATATTCAGGAATAAATGGAACAGAAAAATGACCAGTAGATACAACTACATAATCAAATGTATCTTTTAAAATTTTGTCATTAACTTTGTCTTGATAACTAACTTCAAATTTATCATTTTTATAAACTGTGCTAACAACTCTCGTATTAAATTTTACTTTATCTTTTAATTTTCCTTTGCTTACTCTTCCAAGAATATAATCATATAAAACTTCTCTTGGAGGAAATGATGGAATTGGTTTACCAAAATGTTCATCAAAAGAATAATCAGCAAATTCTAAACATTCTTTTGGTCCATTAGACCACAAATATCTATACATGCTATTTGGAACTGGGTCTCCGTATTGATCTGATCCTGTTCTCCAACTATAATTCCAAAGACCTCCCCAGTCTTCTTGTTTTTCAAAACAAACAACTTCAGGGATTTTTTCACCTTTATTTTCCAAATGCTCGAAAGCTCTAAGCATCGATAGACCACATGGTCCAGCACCAATAATTGCAACTTTTGTCATTAAATTTCTCCGTAAAAAAATAATTTATAATTTTAATCTTACTAACAAAATCAGTAAAATTAAATCATAATTAATTAACTAATTAAAATTAAAAAAATATATTATTAATTGAAAAAAAATATTAGACTAAAAATATGAGAAAATTCATTATTTCAATTGATCAAGGAACTACATCTAGTAGGGCAATATTGTTTGATCTTAAAGGAAAACCTGTATTTGTATCGCAGTTAGAGTTTACTCAATATTTTCCAAAAGACGGCTGGGTAGAACATGACCCAGAAGAAATATGGTCAACTACTCAAAAAGTTTTAAAAAATGTAATTCAAAAGAGCAAAAAACTTAAAGGAAAAATTTTAACAATTGGAATAACCAATCAAAGAGAAACAACTATTTTATGGGACAAGCATACAGGAAAAGCAGTTTATAATGCTATTGTATGGCAAGATAGAAGAGCAGTAGATTATTGCAATAAACTTATAAAACAAAAAAAAGAAACTCTAATTTATAATAAAACAGGGCTGCTAATTGATGCATATTTTTCAGCAACAAAAATTAAGTGGATTATAGACAATGTTCCAAAAGCAAAACAATTAATTAAACAAAAAAGATTATTATTTGGGACAGTCGATTGTTTTTTATTATGGAAATTAACAAAAGGCACCAATCATTTTACAGATGCAACAAATGCTAGCAGAACAATGCTTTTTAATATCTCTACAAATAAATGGGATAAACAAATTTTGGATATTTTAAAAATACCAAGTCATATATTGCCTGAAGTTAAAGATTGTTCTGATGATTTTGGATATACTGATCCAAAAATAACAGGTCAGTCTTATTCTGTAACAGGTATGGTTGGAGATCAACAATCAGCTACTATTGGTCAATGTTGTTTTGAACCAGGATCTCTTAAAAGCACTTATGGAACGGGTGCATTTGTTTTATTAAATACAGGAAGTAAAATAATTTATTCTAAAAATAGATTGTTAACTACAATTGGATATAGAATTAATGGAAAGACAACTTATGCATTGGAAGGGTCAATATTTATTGCAGGTGCTGGAGTTCAGTGGTTAAGAGATAAAATAAAATTTTTAAAAAAAGCATCAGACTCTGAAAAAATTATTAAAAAATTAAAAAATAATCATGGAGTTTATCTTGTTCCAGCGTTCACAGGTTTAGGAACACCATATTGGAATGCAAAATCAAGAGGAGTTCTAAGTGGATTGACCAGAGATACTGGAATAAGCGAAATTGTAAGAGCAACAGTAGAGTCTGTTGCATATCAAACTTATGATTTGTTTGAGGCAATGAAAAACGATGGTCTTCGTCCAAAGATAGTAAGAGTTGATGGAGGCATGGTTAAAAATAATTGGTTTTCTCAATTTCTTTCAGACATTATAGATGTAAAAGTATTAAGACCTAAGGTTGATGAAACTACAGCTCTTGGTGCAGCATTTATGGCTGGTCTTAAAATTGGTGTTTACAAATCATTAAATGATATTTCAAAAAATTGGTCATTAGATAAAAAATTTTCACCAAAAATGAAAAATCAATCTAGAAAAAAATTAATTTCAGGTTGGCAAAAGGCAATTAAGAGAACTTTAATAACATAATTCAACTCATAATTGATTAAAACAATATAAAACCTTTACACTTATAATCAATATTTGTTATCTTTTGTTTCAAACAAACAAAAGAGGGGAATAAATAATGACAAGATCATTTATTAAAATCTTAGCTTTTGCTGTTTCATTCTCATTAATGGTTACATCTTCTTATGCTAATGCAGTTAAGAAGTATGCAACTGGTGAGTTCAGTCTTTCTACATTATCTGAGAAAGATAGAATAAAGGAATTAAAGTGGTTTCAAAAAGCTGCTAAACCTTTCAAAGGAATGGAGATCAACGTTCTTTCTGAAACAATTCCTACTCACGAATATGAGTCTAAAGTCTTAACTAAAGCTTTTGAAGAGATTACTGGAATTAAAGTAAATCATCAGCTGCTTGGTGAAGGTGAAGTAGTACAAGCTGTACAAACACAAATGCAAACTGGAAGAAACTTGTATGATGCATATATCAATGACTCTGATTTAATTGGTACGCACTCAAGATTGCAGTTAGCAGTTAATTTGACAGACTGGATGGCTGGTGAAGGTAAAGCAGTAACATTACCTACATTAGACATCGATGATTTCATTGGTAAATCATTTACAACTGGTCCTGATGGAAAATTATATCAATTACCTGACCAACAATTTGCAAACCTTTATTGGTTTAGAAAAGATTGGTTTGATAAGCCAGATATAAAAGCAGGCTTTAAAGCTAAATACGGATATGATTTAGGAGTACCAGTAAACTGGTCAGCTTATGAAGATATTGCTGAATACTTTACTAACGATGTTAAAGAAATCGATGGTGTAAGAGTTTACGGACACATGGACTACGGAAAAAGAGCTCCTGACTTAGGTTGGAGAATGACTGATGCTTGGCTATCAATGGCTGGAGCAGGATCAGTTGGAAAACCTAATGGTGTACCTGTTGATGAATGGGGTATCAGAATGGAAGCAGGAACTTGTAATCCAGTTGGTGCAGACGTTGCAAGAGGTGGAGCAGCTAATGGACCAGCAGCAGTTTATGCAATTAGAAAATGGGATGAATGGTTAAGAGCATACGCACCTCCAGGGGCTGCAAGTATGGACTTCTACCAATCACTACCAGCTTTATCATCTGGTAACGTTGCTCAACAAATTTTCTGGTACACAGCGTTTACAGCATCAATGGTAGCGCCTAAGAGTTCTGGAAACAAAACAGTTGATGACAATGGTAATCCTTTATGGAGAATGGGTCCTTCACCGAAAGGTCCTTATTGGGATGAAGGTATGAAGCTTGGATATCAAGATGCTGGATCATGGACTTTATTTA
>WTIW01000057.1 GCA_011526385.1 Pelagibacteraceae bacterium
CCAAGAGAATATCCGCAAGCATTCATTCTTGCTTTATTGTAACCAAGATCATCAAAAGTTTTTGCATGAATATCAAAAACTTCCCCAACTTTATTTCCTGGAATTAATTTACTTTCACAATTTTTTAAAGCCTGAACACAAGCTTCATGCATCTTAAAATGTTTTGGATCAGCCTTTCCAATTGGTAGGGTTCTAAACATTGCTGAATGATAATGACGATAAGTGCCAGCCCATTCAATACTTAATTGATCAATATTTTTTAATATTTTTTTTTCTGCTTGGTATCTACAAAGAAGAGCATTATCACCAGAACCTATAATAAATTCATTTGCTGGATAATCTCCACCACCTTCAAAAATAACTCTATTCATTTCTGCTAGTATTTTTGACTCACTAACTCCTGCTTTTGCATGTTTCCAAGCTTCATCCAAAGCTTTATCTGCAAGGTTTGCTGCTTTTTTAACATAAACAATTTCTTCTTCTGATTTTACTACTCTTAATTTTGTTATTAATTCAGATTTATCTTCAATAGAGCAATAATTTTCTAAAGATTTATTTAACCTCAAAGCATTTCTTCCAGTTAATCCATATGCTTCATATTCTATTCCTAAATTTTTTCCTTTTAAATTTAACTCATTCAAAATAGATTTGAGATCATCAGTTGGATTAGAACCATCTTTATCAACCCAAATTCTTATATCTTCGATATTAGATGTATTTTGAGCTTGTCTTAAATCTGGCGCTCTAGTCAATAATATTTCATTACCACTTTGATCTAATATTAATGTTTGAAAAAAAACATATCCGAAGGTGTCATAACCTGTTAACCAATACATAGATTCTTGTCTAAACATTAGAATAGCATCAATATTTTGCTCTTTCATTGAATCTATTACTTTTGATTTTCTTAATCTAAATTCTTCTTGTGAAAAATGAAGTCCCATTATTATTAGTTATTTAATAATTTATATAAATTTTACTGAAATCATGATTAATTTATATAAAATTAACATAATGTATATAAAATTTATATCATTGTTACTTTTGATTTTTCCAAGTTTTGCATTTTCGTTTGAAAATATAAAAATAAAAATAGATGAATTTTCAATCAATAAATATGAAATAACAATTAAAGAGTTTAAAGAATTTACTGAAAGGACTGGTTTAATAACTGAAGCCGAAAAGACAGGTGGAGGATATGAGTGGGGAATAGGATGGGAAAAAAGAACCAATTGGAATTACAAAACTCCTTATGGCGAAACTCCAAATAGCTTATATGAACCAGCTGTTCACATAAATTACTTTGAGGCACAAAAATACTGTTCTTTTAAAAAAGGAAGATTGCCGACTTTTGAAGAGTGGAAGAGGGCAGCCTATATTGAAAATGGAATTGAGTATGAATATCCAAGTGGAAATAAACCTAAAGATATGAACACACAAGATTTATTGAAAATAAACAAACATCAAGATGTAACAAAATTGAGATCGAGCTTAAATGAGTTGGTTGCTATGGGGGGGAATGTTTGGGAATGGATTGATGATATTAAAGGAAATAATTCATTAACTGCTGGTGGATCTTGGTGGTATGGATCTTCAAAGACCAAAGCTTCTGGCGCACAATATAAACCATCTAACTTTTATGCTATCTATGTTGGTTTTAGATGTGCGTTTGATAATTAATGGAAATTATTTATTTTATAATTGCAAGTTTTTTAGTTGTGATTGTTCCAGGGCCAACGGTAAGTTTAATCATTGCAAACTCTCTAAAATTTGGAATACGTGCAGGAATATTAAATGTTGTTGGTACTCAATTAGGTTTAATTTTTTTAATAATACTTCTTGCTTTAGGATTTAAAGCTATATCTCCATTTTTAGAGGATGTAATAAAAATTGTTAGAATTATTGGTGCATTTTATTTAATGATTTTAGGTTATTTAAGTTTTACCACAAAAAATTTTTCAAAAAATTCGCACAGTATAAAAAAATTTGATAAAAAATTTATATTACAGGGTTTGATAGTTATTTTATCAAATCCTAAAGCTTTTTTATTTCTTGGAGCATTTATTCCCCAGTTTATTGATATTACCCAAAAAATCGAAAACCAAATAATTTTCTTTGGTATTTTATTTATGATTGTGGGCGCAATATTTGATGGGATGTATGCGATTGTTTTCGGCAAATTTAGAGAAATAATAATAAATAAATATATTAAGATTCTAAATAAATTAGGTGGATCTTTATTATTTTTTGTAGGTTTTTGGTTGTTAATATACTAGTTTTTAAGAACTGACATTGGGTCCAATCTTGTTTGAAACCAATTTATTCTAAAATCTAAATGCGGACCTGTAGATCTGCCAGTTGAACCCACAGTTCCTATTATATCTCCTTGATTAATTTTATCACCAACAGAAACTAAAACATTTTCTAAATGAGAATAAATTGTCGAAATACCATGCCCATGATCCATAATTATTGTACCCCCAGTATAATATAAATCGTCCTCTGCCATTGTAACAATTCCTGTAGCAGAAGATTTTATTTGTGTCCCTTGTTTAGCAGCAATATCAATTCCGTAATGTGGCCATTTAGGTTTACCATTTAATATTCTTTGACTACCATAAACACCTGTAATTATTCCATCTACTGGCATAATAAATTTATCCTTAAAGAAATTTAGTTCTGAATTAATGGCTCTTGCTTCGCCAATTCTATTATTTTCAGCTTTAATTCTTTTGTAAACAGATTCTGGTGGTGTAACTTTATTTTCTGGTAAGCCGTCAATTCTTTGTATTTTATATTTTCTTTTTAAAATTTTTTTAACAATTTTTTCTTTTTTACCATTTGAAATTTTAGTTATGACGAGGTCATATTTTCTGTCTCTATCTATTCCAAAAACAAAATAACCATCTTTAGAAACTCTTACTTCAGTCTTGTTAACAATGATTTTTGTATTTGGCTCAGTTTTTCCAAGTATAAAATTTCCTTGTGAAAAGTTACCAATAAATTCTATAGCTGATACTTCTAATGGAAATAAAATTGCTAATATTAGCAATATTTTTTTCATTATTTTGCTGTCCAACCTCCATCTATCAGAATAGATGTTCCAGTTATCATTGCTGCAGCATCAGATGCTAAAAAACATACTGCTGTAGCAACATCACTTTCTTTAGCTGCTTTACCCATAGGTATATTTCCCAAAGCTAGTTTTTTAAATTTTTTATTTTTAAAAAATCTTTTAACCATTGGCGTTTCAACGAAAGTAGGTGCTACTGTATTTACTCTAATATTTCTTGTAGCTAACTCAACACCCATTCCTTTAGTTAATCCTTCAATACCAAATTTAGTCATATTATAAATATTTCTACCTGACATTCCCACATGTCCAAGCTGTGATGACATATTGATTATAGATCCACCTCTTTTTTTATTTTTAAGCATTTTCTTAACAACTAATTGAGCTACATTGAATGCAGCTTTAAGATTTAGATCTACAAGATAATTCATGCTTCTTTGTTGAATTTTTTCAAATGGCTCCGGTATATTTGTACCTGCATTATTAACCAATACATCGATATATTTTATATTCTTTAATTTATTATTTAGATCATTGTAATCCATTACATCACAAGTCACTTTAATGAGTTTGCTTTTTACTTTTTTAATATCTTTTTCTAATTTATCTAAGTCCGATTTAGTTCTACTTAATCCAATAATTGTTGCACCAGCCTCTGCTAAAGCAATGGAACAAGCTCTACCCAATCCTTTTCCGGCGCCAGTAACTAATGCATATTTATTTTTAAGATTGATTTTTTTTAAATACATTAAATTAATAGCATTATATCAGTGTAAATAAGATCTACAGCAACAATTAATATAGCAAATAAACCAAGCCACGCTATCCACTTATATTTTTTTATCCAATTAGATATTAAAGTTGCAGCAGTGGCCATTAAAATAATAGATAAGACAAGACCAAACACCAATAAACCGTAATGATCTTTTGCTGCTCCAGCAACACCTAAAACATTATCCAAGCTCATAGTGAAATCAGCGAGCAAAACAGTGAAAATTGCTTTAAAAAAACTTGAGTTATCTACTTTGATATTGCTTTCCTCATCAGCATTATTTTTGATTACATCTGTGTAGAGTTTGTAAACAATATAAAGTAACAACACTCCACCAATTAATCTTAGACCAGTGATTTGAAGTAAATATGCTGTAATTAAGGTTAATATTATTCTTAATATTACAGCACCTCCAATTCCCCAAAATATAATTTTCTTTCTTTGATCTGGTGGAAATTGGGACGCAACCATTCCTATTATAATTGCATTGTCTCCAGCCAGAACTAAATCAATAAAAATAATTTGAACTAAGATTGTTAATTGATCAGGGGAGAACATTATGAATTCAATATCATATCAGCACCTTTTTCCGCAATCATTATTGTTGGTGCGTTAGTATTTCCCGAGGTAATATTTGGCATGATAGAGGCATCGATAACTCTTAAATTTTGAATACCATGTACAGAAAGTTTATCATTAACAACTGCACCATCATCATTTCCCATTTTACAAGTTCCAACCGGGTGAAAAATAGTTTGAGCGTAATCACTAGCACTCTTAACTAATTCTTCATTGTCTTCAATATGTATTCCAGGTCTATATTCTTCAGGCTCATATTTTTTAAATGTTTCTGTTTCTAACATTATTTTTCTAACTAATTTTAATCCTAATGCTGCAACATATCTGTCATCATCAGTTGATAGATAGTTCATTTTTATTTTAGGATAAACTCTACTATCATTACTAACAGTCTTAATTTCACCTCTACTTGTTGGTCTTACATTAGCAACTGTTGGGGTAATTCCCTCAAACTTGTGCATAGGTGTTACACCCAAAATATCAGTACTTACAGGAGACACATGAAATTGAAGGTTAGGAGTAGCCCTTGATGGATCACTTTTTACAAAACCACAAACTTGGCTTGCCCCCATGGTTACAGGACCACTTTGATTAAGTATATATTCAAGACCCATTAAAAATCTTCCAAATAAACTTTCTACTTTCCTATTTAAAGATTTTAAATTTTTAACTTTATAAACCGGTCTCATCATCAAATGGTCTTGTAGATTTTGACCAACACCTTTTAATTCATGAATTACATTAATTCCATTACTCTTTAATTTTTCTGCATCTCCAATACCTGAAACATTAAGCAGATGAGGAGAACCAATAGCACCAGCTGATAAAATAATCTCTTTATTTGCTTTAGCAGTAATTACTTTGTCACCTAAATGATAACTTACACTTACTGCTTTTTTTCCTTCAAAATTTATCTGTTTTACATGTGCATTAACTGTAATTTTTAAATTTTTTCTTTTCTTAGCTGGGTTTAAATATCCTTTAGCAGCACTACATCTTAATTTAAGTAAACTTTTCTTTGTATGACTTGTTGTGAATTGAAAAAAACCAACTCCAAAATTATCTCCTGTATTAAAATCTATTGTTTTTGGAATACCAACTTCTTCTGCAGCATTTTGAAATTCATCAAGTAATTTTAAATTAATTTTTTTATTAGCAACTGTTATAGGTCCGCTATCATTATGAAATTCACTTTTACCTAATTCATTATTTTCAGACTTTAGAAAATATGGAAGAACATCTGACCAACCCCAACCTGTATTACCTAATTGTCTCCAAATGTCATAATCTTCACGTTGTCCTCTTATCCATAAAAGACCATTAATTGAGGAGCTCCCACCTAAGGTTTTTCCCCTTGGGTATCTAATTGATCTACCATTCATGCTTTCATCAGGCTCTGTTTTAAAACACCAATCTACTTTTGGATTGTGCATTGTTTTAAAATAACCAACTGGGATGTGGATCCATGGATAAGTATCTTTTCCACCAGCTTCAATTAATAAAACTTTATTATTTGGATTTGCTGTCAATCTATTTGCTAAAACACATCCAGCAGATCCAGCGCCTAGAATAATATAATCAAATTCATCCATAGTTTAGAATGTTTGTAAACTTTTTGTACAAAATTTCGAATTTATACATTTTTTATCAAATAAAGTCGAATTGACACTTGTTAATCACTACAAATTTTGAGAGGATGCCGACGTTAAATTTAACTGAGAGGGATAATATAATGAAAAAAATCATTTCAATGTTGTTTGCTTCTTTTTTAGTTTTTGGATTTATTTCAAATGCTAATGCAGCAAAAACATTAAAGTGCCAAACTGTGATCAGTGCAAAAGCAGATGAAGTTGTAATGTTAAAAGACTTTACTGATACTGTAACTGCATTAACAGGTGGTTCTTTAAAATTTGAAATCATGCCTGCAGGAACTGTTGTTGGAGTTAAAGAAACTCTTGATGCAGTTGACAAAGGTCTAATTGATTGTGGTTTCGCTTGGACACACTATTGGTCAGGTGAACACCCAGCTGCTATGCTATTTGGTTCGCCAGTAGCAGGTGGTGGAGTTGGTATTGATAACTTAGCGTTTCTATCATGGTTCCAATACGGTGGTGGAAAAGAGTTATATGACCAATTATGGAAAGAAATGGGAAGAGACATAAAAGGATTTATGCTTCAACCAGTTGGTCCAGAAGCTTTAGGATGGTTTCCTAAGAAGCTAAATAATATGGCTGACTTTAGAAAATATAAATTTAGAACTCCTCCAGGAATTCCAGGTCAAACTTACAAAGATATTGGTATAGCATCAGTAGCAATGGGAGGTGGAGACATTCTTCCTGCACTACAAGCTGGAACAATCGATGCAGCTGAATGGTGTTGTCCAAAACCAGACCTAGTTTTTGGTTTCCAAAAAGTTCTTAAACATTACTACCTACAAGGTTTACACCAAGTAGTAGTAAATGCTGACTTCTATATGACTGGTAAAACTTACAACAGTTTATCTGATCATGAAAAAAAATCTTTAGAAGTAGCAGCTAACGCTTCATTAGCTAAATCTTTAAGCTACAGAATCTATGAAAATGGAAAAGCTTTAC
>WTIW01000053.1 GCA_011526385.1 Pelagibacteraceae bacterium
CAAGCCTTACAATTAGACCACATATATTGTTGCATTGTCCCTCTTAAATCATCTGCGTCTTCAATAACTGCTGCTAGTTGTTTCATGTCATCGGCAGATTTTTGCATTAAAGCATTAAATTCATCTTTATTTTCCCATATTGATGGAAGTGCTTCTGTATTAAATCCCTCTTTAGTATTTTCTGGAAAATAATTTAAAAGAGTTTCGTAGTTTTCTGTCATCTCTTTCATAAATTTCTTCGCTTCTTCAAATTCTAAATCATTTACCAAAATATTTACTCTTTTTGCTGTTTTGTAATTATCGCTAAATATTGCTTTTCTTCCTTTGATTATATCTTCTACACTATCCTCAGATTGAGCAATAAGACCTGTACTTATTAAAAATATCAATGTTAAGATTGTTAGTTTAATTTTTTTCATGTTAAAAAATTATTATGAGACAAGTTAACATTATACCTGAATATAACATTATAACAAAATTTTTTCACTGGCTAAGTGTTGTTGGGTTAGTTGTACAAATACCGTTAGGTTTTTATCTTGTAGATATGGATTTTTCTGACACTAGAATCTTAATTGAAGATATACATGTAATTCTTGGATTAAGTATATTTTACGTAACATTATTTAGAATATTGTTTAGATTGATACTTCAATCTCCAAATGATCCAATCGAGGGATTTGCAGGTCAAATGATAGTTGCAAAGATAAATCATTTTTTACTTTATATAACGCTGCTAACAGTAACGTGTTCAGGAATATTAAAAAAGTTATTCAATGGTGAAAAAGTGAATTTTTTTTTATTTGATTTAAAAATGAAAACTGATTTTGATAAAGCTGAAGTATTGTACGATGTTCATGTTTATTCAAATTATACATTAATTGGTTTGATAACATTGCATATTTTAGCAGCATTATTGCACACATTTATTTTAAAAGATCATGTTATAAAAAGAATTACTTAATGAAAAAAATCATAATTATTTTACTTTTAATTTTACCAACAAATTTATTTGCATTTGAAAAAGTTACCAATTTTACTTTTGAAAAATTTAATAAAGCAAATTCAGAAGGCAAAACAATAATTATAAACTCATGGAATGAATGGTGCACTGTATGTGCCGCCCAAACATCAATTTTTGCGGAAGCTAAAAAGGATTTTCCAGATTTTGAATTTTTATTTTATGAACAAGATAAAAATAAAGAAATCGCTGAAGCTTTAAACATAAAGTTTTGGACCACAATTGTAATTTATAAAGATGGCAAAGAAATTGCTAAAGAAATTGGTCTTGATAACAAAGAAGATATTTATAATTTATTAAAAAAAGGAATTTAAATTATTCGTTTCTAACTAACGGGTAAACTTTAGGATTTAAATATCTTAGATTGGTCAAAATAATTAATACTAATGTCACTAATGCTATTGAAATAGATATATTGGCGAATAAGATAAAGTCAAAACTCCATTTCAACTGAAATATACTTTCAATTATATATTTAGATGTAATGACTGCAAAAATAGTTGAAAATAAAATTATTGAAATAAAATTTATAACAAATTCTATAATTGAGGAAAATAATATTTCCTTTTTAGAAAAACCTAAAATTTTAAAAATTAAATTTTGAAATTGTTTTACTTTACCCTGAACAATAATTGTGCTTGAAATCACAATTAAACCTATAACAATTGTAACCGCTGAAATTAATGTTACAGCAATAAATACTTTGTTTAAAACATCGGTTACTTTATTTAAATAATCTGCAATCTTGATCATTGATAAACTTGGCAAAGACTCGAGCATCAAAATTTCATCAAACTTTTCAAGATTTTCAAATTTTGCTGTGGCTAAATATTCATGTGGAATTTTATTTGCAAACTGAGGATTAAATAACATCGCAAAATTAATATTTAAATCACGATAATCTACTGCTCTAAAATTGACAATTTCACCGTCAATTTCTCTACCGTAAATATTTAATGTGAATACATCTCCTAATTTTATATTTAAATCTTTTGCAACTTTAGCATCTAAAGAAATTTGAAGCTGATCAGGTTTTGATAAATCCCACCATTCACCTTCAGTTATTGGATTATCTTTGGGAACTTCCTCTGTCCAAGAAGATCTTCTATCACTACCAATTACCCAATAACTATCATTCTCTGGCTTAATATAAGTATTAGGATTTACGCCATTAATCTTAACTATACCCGATGATACCATTGGAACTACTTCAATATTAGCTTTAGGATCCATGCTTAAAATATTTTTTACAAATAAATCCTTTTCTTCATTTTGAATTCCTACAAAAAAATAATCTGGCGCAATATCAGGAATTGACTTTGATATTTCTCTTTGAAAATTAGTTCCAACCAATGCAAGGGTTAATAATAAGGTAACTCCTAAACCTAATGACATAATTGTAATTGGTGTAATACTTTTTGACTGAGTTATATTTTTAATTGATACTTTTAATGAAATATTTGAGGTGAATTTAAATCTTTTTAGAAAATAAATTATAATTTTTGAAAGTAGATAAAATACAATTAAACAAACAAAAAAAGCACCAAAGTAACCAATGCTGTAAATAGGTCTTTCAGATCCAACACTAAATAATAATATTAAAATACTTAACAATATTAAGCTTAAAAAAATTGATTTTTTTGAATAATAAAATTCTAAATTTTGAAATACATTTCTAAATAAATTAGATGCTTTTACCTGATCAATTGAACTTATTGTTGGGATTGAAAAAATTACAAGTGTTAGCAAGCCAACTAGAAATATTTTTAAGTAGTTTAAAAGAGAAAAAACTGGAGAAATATTTAAACCTAATCCATCTGATAAATACTGGTCCACGATTGGAACTATTAAAAAACTTAAACCATAAGCAAAAGTTGTAATTATCAAAAGCAAGATTAAAAGTTGTAGATAATATAAATTTTTTATATTACCCGAATAAAATCCTACTGCTTTTCTTACTGCAATAGACATATTGTTTTGATTTAGAAAAGACAAAAGAGTATTTGCTATTCCAATTCCTGCTATCAACATTGCGCTAATAGATACTAATGATAAAAACTGTGAAAAATTATTTATAATTCTTTTTAATCCACTTGCAGAATTTTCTGGATATCTAATTTTAACTTTTTCATCATCTTTAAATAGATTTTCAATTTTTTTTTCTATTTTTTTTGGATCATCTGTTTGATTAAATTTAACTTTATATTCATAATTTAAAAAACTACCAATTCCATTCAGTTTTAAAATTTCTAATGTTTGTTCACCTGCAAGAGCCCAATCTCCAAAAGCAACAAATCCACTTACATCTGGAACAGATTTTACAATTCCAATAACTGTAAATAGTTGATTTTGGACTTTTATTTTATCATTAACATTTACATTTAAATTTTTTGATAAACTTTCATTAATCAAAATTGTATTCGCTTCTTTATGCATTCTATCAAATGCACCAATTGGTTCATATTTAACTGAACCGTATAATGGGTATTTGGTATCAACGGTTTTTATCCTCGTAAAAAGAGATTTGTTTTTATCTTTGTTTGTAGTTGAAACCATTGTGCTGAACTCAATCATTTGCGAAATAGTTGCAATTTTTTTTACTTCATTTACGAGTTTAAGATTTCCTTCATTACGATTATAATCTATTTCAAGATCTCCACCCAATAATGCTTTTGCATTATCATTGAGTTCTTTTTTTAAACTATCTTCGATTGTGAAAATGGCACTTAATATAAAAAGACTTATAAAAAGCGTTGCTATGATACTTGAGATTTTTTTATAATTTCTGCTTAAATCTTTTAAAGCATATCTAAAGATTAAGCTTATTTCAGATGGATTATTTAATTTTTCCATCTTTTATTTTTATCTTTCGTTTTGCTTTATTGGCTAATTTTGGATCATGAGTTACCATAATTAATGATGAACCTTCCTCTTTTACATAATTAAATAAAATATCTGATATCATTAATGAGTTTTCAGTATCTAAATTCCCGGTAGGTTCATCTGCCAAAATTAATTCTGGTTTCATTGCAATTGCTCTAGCAATTGCAACCCTTTGTTGCTCGCCACCTGATAATTGGCTTGGCAAATTATTAAATCGATGACTTAATCCAAATCGATCCAATAAAATCTTTGCCTCTTTTTCAGGGTTTTTAAATTTATTTAGCTCAAGTGTTAAAGCTACGTTTTCAACCGCCGTATAATTTGGGATCAGATAAAAAGATTGGAATATAATTCCAATATTTTTTCTTCTAATTTCGGCAACTTCATCTTCGCTTAATTTTGTTATTTCATGATTTTGGAAAAATATTTTTCCAGATGAGGATTTTTCTAATCCCCCAATTAGCATTATAAGACTTGTTTTTCCTGATCCGCTTTCCCCCACTATAGAGATTGTCTCTTTTTTTTTAGTTGTAAGGTTTATATCTTTTAAAACTCTTATAATATCTTTACCAGTTTGATATTTAAGATTTACTTTGTTTAATTTTAAAAGAGTGCTCATGATTAAAAGTTTTATTATTAAAATAATTGTTATCTGTCTAGTGACTATAAATGTAACCGCAGCGGAAAAAATTGTTTTATTTGGAGATAGTTTGATGGCTGGTTATGGTTTGAACAAAGAAGATCACTTATCTACAGTTTTAGAGAGTGAGTTAATAAAACAAGGCTATGATTTAAAAGTTATCAATGCAAGTGTATCGGGAGATACTACAGCTGGTGGATTAAATAGAATTGATTGGACTTTATCTGAACAAAATATTGGTATTTTAGTTTTAAGCTTGGGTGCTAATGATATGTTAAGGGGAATTAAACCTTTAGAAACAAAAAAAAATTTAGAGGAAATTATTAAAACTACTTTAAATAAAAAAATAAATTTGATTTTAGCTGGAATGATTGCTCCAACCTCACATGGATCTGAATATAAAAGAGATTTTGATGAAATTTATAAATCACTAGCAGATAAATATAATTTAATTTTCATACCTTTTTTATTAGAAGGTGTAGCTTTAAATCCAGAATTAAATCTTAATGATGGAATGCATCCAAACCCTAAGGGAGTTAAAATAATTAGCAAAACAATTGAAAAAAAATTAATTCCTCTTTTGAATTAATTCAATACCTCTGATGCATTTGCATATTGATGACCAAATACATCTGCAACAGCTTTATATGTTACTTGTCCTTTAAAAACATTAAGTCCAGCTAAAAAATTAGGATCGTCTTTAAGAGCTTTTTGATAACCGTCATGAGCAAGTTTTGATAAAAAGGGAAGTGTTGCATTGTTTAATGCAATTGTTGAAGTTCTTGGAACTCCACCTGGCATATTAGCAACACAATAGTGAACAACATCATCAATAATATAAGTTGGTTCAGCGTGTGTTGTTGGTTTACTTGTCTCAACACAGCCACCTTGGTCAATTGCAACATCCACAATCACAGAACCTCTCTTCATATTTTTTAACATGCTTTTGGTCACTAACTTTGGAGCTTCAGCGCCTGGTATCAAAACACCACCAACCAATAAATCACATTCTGAGATTAATTTTTCTATATCTGTCTCATCACTTAATTGTGGAATTATTTTATCACCAAACATTTCTGTTAATTGTTTCAATCTTTCAGCAGATTTATCTACAATATGAACTTTTGCTCTCATTCCAGTTGCAATAATTGCAGCATTTTCACCAACTACTCCTCCACCTAGGATGACAACATTTCCAGGCTCAACACCAGGGGCACCTCCTAATAATAATCCTCTACCTTTTTGATTTTTCTCTAAACAATGAGCCCCTGCTTGAACAGACATTCTACCTGCAACAGCACTCATTGGTGCTAATAACGGAAGTCTGCCGTTATTATCTGTTACTGTTTCATATGCAATACAAACTGATTTAGTGTCTATTAAACCTTGCGTTAATTCTTTTGCAGCAGCCAAATGTAAATAAGTAAAAACAATTTGATTTTCTCTAATCATTTTTACTTCGTTAGATAGAGGTTCTTTTACTTTAACAATTATTTCAGCATCATTAAAAATATCCTCTGCTTTATCTATAATTTTTGCTCCTGCAGATTTATATTGATCATTATCAAATCCTGCTTCAAACCCTCCGTTATTTTCAACTAAAACTTCATGACCATTTGAAGTTAAAGTTTTTACACTCTCTGGTGTAAGCCCTATACGATTTTCTTGAGGTTTTATTTCCTTTGGAACACCTATTTTCATAAAATGAAATTAGTTTTTTTTGCTTTTTGCGTAATTTGAAATTCCAGTTCTTAATTTTTCAATTATCTCATCAATATGTTTCTTTTCACAAATAAACATTGGTGCAATAATTAAACAATCCCCTGTTGCTTTAAAATTCACTCCAGCTTCATAGCAATGTTTAAAGCATGTAAATCCAGCTGCTCCAGGTTTTTTGTCCATCTTCATATCAATCCCACCCATCATTCCATAACCTCTAATGTTATCTACAACATCTAAGTCTTTTAATGACATTAAGCCTTCTTGGAAATAAGGACTCATTTCTTTTGCTCTATTGAAAATATCTTCTTTTTCAAAAATATCTTGGACAGCTAACCCAGCTGCTACAGAAATCGGAATTCCTGAATAAGTATAACCATGGAATAATTCGATAGTTCCTTTAGGAGCTCCGTCCATTATTGAATCATAAATTTCTTCTTTACATGCAACAGCACCAAGAGGAGATATTCCATTAGTTGTTGCTTTTGCCATTGTAATTATATCTGGAGTTACTCCATACTCTTGTGAAGCAAAAGGTGATCCTGTTCTTCCCCATCCTGTTATAACTTCATCAAAAATTAAAATTATTCCGTGTTTATCACATATCTCTCTTAATCTTTGTAAGTAACCTTTTGGTGGTACCAAGGTTCCTGTTGATCCTGCAATAGGTTCAACAATACATGCTGCAATATTTTCTCCACCAAAATTTGTACAAATTCTTTCTAG
>WTIW01000071.1 GCA_011526385.1 Pelagibacteraceae bacterium
TATAATATAAACATTAAATTGTTTAAATTTATGCCAAAAAATGTTGAAAAAATGACTATTAATTATTCACCTAATTTCGATTTAAAAAAAAGACCAAGTTCAAAAATTAAATACTTAATATTTCATTACACAGGAATGAAAAGTGATAAATCTGCTATAAAAAAATTAACTGATATAAATTCTAAAGTTAGTTGTCATTACTATATTGATCAAAAAGGAAATATTATTCAAATGGTTCCAGATTTATATGTAGCATGGCACGCTGGCCAATCCTTTTGGGGTAAAGATAAAAGTTTAAATAAAAAATCAATTGGAATTGAGATTTCAAATCCTGGGCATCAGCATGGTTATAAAAACTTTAACAAAAAACAAATTTATAGTTTAATTAAATTGTCAAAAAAATTAATTAAAAAATACTCAATTAAAAATAAATATATTTTAGGACATTCAGATATAGCGCCACTTAGAAAAAAAGATCCAGGCGAAAAATTTCCATGGAAAATTCTAAGTAAAAAAAATATTGGAATTTGGCACAATTATAAAAAAAAAATTAAAAATCGTTTTATAGATATAAAATCAACTGATTTGAAAAATGAATTTTTTTTAAATTTAAGAAAATATGGTTATTCAATCAATTCTAAAAGTTTGCTTGATAAACGAAAAATAGTTAAAGTTTTTCAAATGAGGTTTAGACCTGAAAAAGTAAATGGTATTATTGATTTTGAAACATACAATATTTTAAAAACCCTTAATTAATCTGCATTTATAATTATTGAATATTTATAAAAATTTAATAATTTGTCTCTCGCCAGATAAATGACTTATCGCTTTAAGAGATTAAAGAGGAAAGTCCGGGCTCTACAAAGACACAGTGCCAGTTAACAGCTGGCGGGGGAAACCCTAGGGACAGTGCCACAGAAAATAAACCGCCTTATCAAGGCAAGGGTGAAAAGGTGTGGTAAGAGCACACCGGCTAAGTTGGTAACAGCTAGCGCATGGAAAACCCCACTGGGAGCAAGACTGAGTAGAGATGACATTGTTAGAAATAACTAAAAGCAGTCTTTGGCTAGTCATCAGGGTTAGTTGCTTGAGCTTTAAAGTGATTTAAAGCCTAGATAAATGATAAGTTTTAACGACAGAACCCGGCTTATAGTTTATCTGGCATCCATTATATCAATCAAAAAATAACATTTATCTAAGTCTTAGCAGGAGACTTTTAATCAAGTATTTTCTATTGAAAATATTATAAAAAACCCATAATATCCCATATATTCCCAAATATGGAATTATTAAAAATATATATAAATGTTTCTATCTACTTACGAAAACAAATTAGACAAAAAAGGGAGGGTTTCTGTGCCTGCTCCATTTAGATCATATTTGTCAAATCTTGGATACAATGGAATAGTTTGTTTCCCATCTTTTAATCATTCATCCATTGAAGCTTGGCCACAAGATAGAATAGAGAAAATTTCTAATGCAATAGATTCATTAGATCCCTTTGAAGAAAAAAAAGATTATTTTGCAACATCAATTTTATCAGAAAGTATAAATCTACAATTTGATAGTGAAGGTCGTATTGCACTTACAAAAAAATTACTAAAACATTCTAAAATTAAAAACAGCATACTTTTTGTTGGTCAAGGAAAAACATTTCAAATATGGGAACCAACTTCATTTGAAAAATTTAGGGTTAATGCCAGAAAAAAATCAAACATAAACAGAAACAGCCTTAAATGGGAAAAACAATTTAATAACTAAAAGGGGGATAAATGACAATAAATTTTAAAACACCAGATATTAGAGAGCTAAAACCTAGGATATTAGTACTTGGAGTTGGAGGAGCCGGAGGAAATGCTATTAACGGAATGATCGAATCTGGTCTTCAAGGTGTTGAATTTATTGCCGTTAATACAGACGCACAGGATTTAAGATTAAGTAAAGCTCAAGCAAAAATACAAATGGGTTTAAATCTTACAAAAGGTTTAGGAGCAGGTGCAAAATTAGATATTGGAGAAGCATCAGCTGATGAGTCTTTAAATGAAATAATAAATGTATTGCAAGGTTCAAACATGGTTTTCATTACTGCAGGAATGGGCGGTGGTACTGGAACTGGAGCTGCACACGTAATAGCAAGAGCTGCAAAAGAATTAAATATTTTAACAGTAGGTGTAGTGACTCTACCATTTTTATATGAGGGTCCATCAAGAATGAGAAAAGCACAACAAGGATTAGAAGAACTTAGAAAACATGTAGATACTATTATTGTAGTTCCAAATCAAAACTTGTTTAAAATTGCAAGTGAGCAAACTACTTTCGAAGAGTCATTTCAATTATCAAACGATGTTCTTTTACATGGGGTTCAAAGCATTACAGATTTAATGGTTAGACCTGGATTAATTAATTTAGACTTTGCTGATGTTGAAACAGTTATGAGTTCAATGGGTAAAGCAATGATGGGCACTGGTCAAGCAGAGGGAGAAGGTAGAGCAGTGAAAGCTGCTGAAATGGCAATTAATAATCCTCTAATTGACGATTATACATTAAAGGGTGCAAAAGGTTTACTTGTTAACATAACTGGAGGAAAAGATTTAAAACTGTTTGAAGTAGATGAAGCTGTTAACAAAGTAAGAGCTGAAGTTGATCCAGAGGCAGAACTTATTATTGGAGCAATTACAGACGAAAATTTAGATGGATTAATGAGAGTTTCAATTGTTGCAACATCGCTTGATGGTCAACAACCTGAGCCAAAATCTGTTATCAATATGGTACACAGAATACAAAATAGAAATCCTGGTTATACAGACTTTTCTAATACAGGTTCATCTCAATCATTTACATTTTCAAACCCAACTAATTCAATAATTACTAATGGAGCGAACGCACTGAAAATTGAAGAAGAAATAAAAAGTGAAAATTTAAATGTAAGTTCAAATGAGATGGAAACTTATCAAGAAAATTCTAGTGAAAATGAAAGTTTGGAAAGTCAAGGAGTTGAAAACAGCTCAAATACAGTGGAGAATGATTTTTCATCAAATGGTCTTGAGAATTTTAAATTTAATGAGGAAGAAACTCCAGAACTCTTTAACTCTGATAGCGAAGTTATGAACGAAGAAAGTTCAACAAAATCAGAAGAAGAGCAAATTTCTGAGGACGATGATCTAGAAATACCAGCATTTTTGAGAAGACAAAAAAATTAATGTTCTTCAAAAAAATAAATGAATGCCACCATAAATCTGGAAAAAAACCATTTTCCAGTTTTGCTAAATGAATTAATTAGCATTATTTCCCCTCTTTATGGTGGCACATTTATAGATTGCACCTTAGGTCAAGGTGGATATTCAAAAGAAATACTAAAAACAAAATCAAATAAAGTAATTGCATTAGATAGAGATCCAGATGTTTTGGAGATTGCAAAAAAAATAGAAAATCAAAATAAAAATCGATTTAATTTTTTTAATAGTAAATTTTCAGAAATTGATAAATTAAATATTAAAAATAATGATCTTAAAGCTATAATATTTGATTTAGGCTATTCTTTAAATCAGATTTTAGATTTTAAAAAAGGATTATCTTTTCAAAGCACAGGCAAACTAGATATGAGATTAGGTTTAAATCATTTTTCCTGTGATGATGTTATTTCAAATATTTCTGAAAAAAGTTTGAATAAAATTTTTAAAATATTTGGGGAAGAGAAAAATTCAAAGTTAATTGCAAAAAGGATAATTCAAAATAGAAATAAAAAAAAACTTAAAACCGAAGATTTAGTAAAGATAGTAGCAGAAATAAAGAAGTATAAATTCTCTAGAACAAATCCTTCTACAAAAATTTTTCAAGCATTACGAATTTATATAAATAAAGAAATAAGTGAATTGATTAATGGATTAATATATTCATTCAAGATCCTCCCGATTGGAGGAATGATTGTTGTAGTAACTTTTCACTCAATAGAAGATAAGATTGTTAAATTTTTTTTTAAAAATTACTCTGATAAAAAAAATTCTTCAAGATATGCACCAAGTATAGAAAAAAATAATTGTTTAAAATTAGAAAATAATAAACCAATTATCCCAAGTGCTGATGAAATAAAGATTAACCCTGCATCAAGATCAGCAAAACTTAGATATGCCATTAAAACAAATGAAAATGATAACTTTGATGAATTACATGAAAAATTTAATTACTTAATTGAGACTGAAAACTTGAATTATATATCATGAAAAAATTTATTTTTTTAATCCCTGTTATTTTTTTAATACTAGCAACAACTTTAACTAAGAACGCCACAAAGCAATTAGATAAAAAAATATTTGAAACAAAAGAAAATATAAGAGTTTTAGAGAATCGTTTGGAGTTAGTACTCTTAGATTATAATTTTCTCACTTCTCCAAAAAAATTAATGGAATATCAAACAAAATTTTTTGAAAATAATCTTATTCAATTAAATATTAGCAACATTAAAAATTTAGAGGATTTAAAAAAAATAACTAAAAATGAGTGAATTTAAGTTTGTTGAAAATAAATCAAATTTAAAAATTTCCTTTGAGAGGATTGCTTTTATATTTTTTATTTTTTTTATAATTTCTTTATTGTTTTCAGCAAAGATTTTATTACTTAGTTACAATGATCCACCTGAAGAAATAGTTTTAAAAAAAAAAGAAAACTTTAGATCCAGTATTATTGATAGAGAAGGTGATATTTTAGCCAAATCAGTAAGAATAACTAATTTAGGAATAGATCCAAAATTAGTTGTTGATAAAAAAAAACTCTTATTATCTTTAAAAATATTATTTCCAAATAAAAACTTTAAAGAACAGATAAATGGAAAAAAATTCTTTTATGTTAAAAAAAAAATATCACCAGAAAAATTAGAAGAAGTTTTAAAATTAGGAGAAAAAGCATTTAGATTAGAAGAAAAAATAGCAAGAGTTTATCCAAATGGAGAATTGTTCAGCCATATCATTGGTCAAATAGATAATGATAATAATGGTATATCTGGATTAGAAAAAAGCTTTGATTATGAGTTAAGGTCTTCAAAAGATAATTTAAAGCTTACTGTTGATAAAGAATTGCAATATTTAATTAGAGAAGAGCTACTAAAAGCCGAAGATATATTCAAAAATGTTGGCAGCGCAGCAATACTAATGAATATCCATAATGGAGAAATACTATCAATGATTTCTCTTCCAGATTTTGATTTAAACAAAAGAAAAAATCTTGCAGATTTAAAATATATTAATAGAGCAACAAAAGGAGTTTATGAACTAGGATCAGTTTTTAAAACCTTCACCTTGGCTGCAGGAATAAATTATGATGTGGTAAGTCCAGAAACAGAGTTTACTAATCTAAAAAAAAAAATTACATGCAATAAAAATACAATCGAAGAATATGATAAGAAAATACCCTCAGATTTAACTGCTGAACAAATTTTAATAAGATCTGGTAATATAGGATCTGTTCGTATTGCTCAAAAAGTTGGAATAGATAATTTTGAAGATTTTTTAACTAAAATTGGAATTTTAAACCAAATTACATTCGATACAGATGAAATCGGCACCACTCAGATAGGAAGATGGGGTAAATGTAAGCTTGCTACTGTTGCATTTGGACATGGTATAGCAACTACACTTTTGCAACTCGCAAAAGGTTACTCCATCATCACTAATGGTGGATATGAAATAAACCCAACATTGATAAAAAAAAAAGATGAATACGATAAAATAAGATTGATAAATAAAGACGTTTCAAATCTAATTAATCCAATATTGAGAAAAATAGTATCAACAGAAGAGGGAACAGCTGGATTTGCGAATGTTGCTGGATTTGAAATTGGAGGAAAAACAGGTACTGCTGATCAACCAGCAGGTGGAGATTATTCAAAGAAAAAAATTAATACTTTCGCTTCTGTTTTTCCATCATCTAATCCTAAGTTTGCTTTAGTGGTAATGCTTGATGAACCTAAACCCAATAAGGAGTTTGTTTATAATTATAGAGACGGAAGGCAACCTTATAAAGGAAATTGGAGAAACACAGCAGGATGGACGACTGTGTGGGTTACAGGTCAAATAATAGATAAAATCGGGCCAATTTTAGCCACAAAATATTAAGAGCGTAAATGATGTTGCTTAAAGATTATCTTCCAAATCTAAATAAAAAATTCAAAAATTTAAGCTTCTCAGGATTAGCCTTCAATTCTAAAGATGTAAAAAAAAATTACATATTTATTGCAATTAAAGGAGATAAATTTGATGGAAATAATTATATTAATGATGCAGTAAAAAATGGAGCAAAAATAATTATTTCTTCAAAATTTAAAGATCAAATCAAAAATAACATCATTTATTTAAAACAAAATAATCCAAGACAAATTTTATCTCATTTATCTTCAAAAATTTTTAAAAAAATACCAGAAAATTTAATTGCCGTTACAGGAACCAATGGAAAAACTTCAATTGCAAATTTCTATTATCAAATTCTAAAAGAAAACAAAAAAAAAGCAGCATATTTCGGAACCCTTGGAATTAGTGGAAAGAATAATATTAAAAATACATCAAATACTACTTTTGATCCAATAAAAATTGGAAAAAATTTAATCAATTTAAAAAAAAAAAAAATTAAAAATGTGATTTTAGAAGCATCAAGCCATGGATTAAAACAACATCGGCTTGATGGTTTAAAATTTAATGTTGGGATATTTACAAATCTAAGTAGAGATCAT
>WTIW01000054.1:0-1984 GCA_011526385.1 Pelagibacteraceae bacterium
ATATTAGACTTATTGAATGAACAAATAAAAGAAATTAAATTTTAGATATGATTAATAAATTTTATAAAAAGGTAAATGATTTAGATTTAAATTTAATAATAAAAAAAATTAAAATTAAAAATAAATTAAATTCTATAAATAATGTTAAAATCAATAATATAACTACTTTAGATCAATCAAAAAAAAATGAAGTTACTTTTTTTCACTCTGTGAAATATTTGCCTTTAATTCCTAAAATAAAAGCTTCATATATTATCACAAACGAAAAATTCTCTAAATTTTTTAACAAAAACCAAAAATTATTAATTGTAGACAATGTTTTGTTAAGTGTTGCTAAATTAACATCCATGTTTTATCCAGACGCATTGAATGATGATTTTGAAAGTAATTTTATAGACGCCTCCCAATTTAAGAAATTTAAAAAAGTAAAATTAGGTAATAATGTTATTATTGGAAAAAATGTTAAAATTGGAACCAATACGAAAATTGGTCATAATACTATAATTGAAAGCAATGTCGAAATTGGAACTGGTTGCACAATAGGTTCCAATGTTATTATAAAAAAATCCATTATTGGTAATAATGTTAATATTTTAGATGGTGCTGTTATTGGAAAAAAAGGCTTTGGTTTTTATCCGGATAAAAATAAAAATATTCGTTATCCACATATAGGCTTGGTATTAATTGGTAATAATGTTGAAGTTGGATGTAATAATACAATTGATAGAGGATCTCTTTCGAATACAATAATTGGAGATAATACTTTCTTAGATAATCAAGTACACATTGCTCATAACGTGAAAATTGGAAAAAATTCTATTATTACAGCCCAAGTTGGTTTTGCTGGTAGCTCAACAATTGGTGAAAGAGTTTCTATAGGTGGCCAAGCTGGTATTTCTGGACACCTTAAAATAGGTAATAATGTTCAAATTGCTGGTGGGAGTGGTGTAATAAAAAATATACCTGACAATACTAAAGTAATGGGATATCCAGCTAAAGATATTAGAATTTTTTTAAAAGAAAACAAATAATTATGACTGATAAGTTAAATAAAGATCAAATCAAAGATCTACTTCCACACAGAGAGCCAATGCTTTTGATTGATGAATTAATAAATATCAAAAAATTAAAATCTGCAACTGCAATAATAAATGTGAGAAAAGATAGTTTTTTTGTTCAAGGACATTTTCCTGGAGAGCCTGTAATGCCTGGTGTTTTAATTGTTGAAGGATTTGGACAAGCTGCAGCTGCTTTAACAGCAGCAGGTATAGATAAATCAACTTATGAAAATAAATTAGTTTTTTTAATGACTGTAGACAAAGCTAGATTTAGAAACCCAGTTATTCCAGATTGTAGACTTGAACTTAACATAGAAGCCGTAAGATCACATGGCAGAGTCTGGAAATATCAAGGTGAAGCTTTTGTTGATGGTAAAAAAATGGCCGATGCTCAGTGGGCAGCTACTATAGTTGATAGAAAGAAATAATTAGTAGTAATACTTGATAACTAATTATAAATAATTTTGTTATCAATAATTAATGATCCATCCAACAGCAATAATTGACGACAAAGCAAAAATTGCAAACAATGTAGATGTAGGTGCTTTTTCAGTTATTGGACCAAATGTTGAAATAGATGAGAATACAAAAATACATTCACATGTTAATATAACTGGGTACACGACAATAGGAAAAAAAAATGAAATATTTCCTTTTGCATCTATAGGCACACCACCTCAAGATTTAAAATATAAAGGTGAAAAAAATTCAATAGTAATTGGTGATAACAATAAGTTTAGAGAATATACAAATGTAAACCCCGGAACAGAGCAGGGTGGTGGTATAACTAAAATAGGGAATAACAATTTATTTATGGTTTATTGTCATGTTGCACATGATTGTATAATTCAGAATAACATAGTGCTTGCAAATAATGTACAAGTGGGTGGACATGTAACAATTGAAAATAATGCAATAGTAGGTGG
>WTIW01000054.1:2084-6665 GCA_011526385.1 Pelagibacteraceae bacterium
ATAATGTACAAGTGGGTGGACATGTAACAATTGAAAATAATGCAATAGTAGGTGGTAGTTGTGCGATACATCAATTTTCTAGAATAGGAGAAAATGCCATGATTGGAGGCATGACCGGTGTACTAAGTGATGTAATACCATATGGATTATCGTTAGGTAATAGAAATAATTTATCAGGATTAAACTTAATAGGATTAAGAAGAGCTGGAGTATCAAATAATGATATTAAAATAATGCAGAAAGCTTACGAAACGATATTTGAAAATTCAGAATTTAGAAAAAATGTAGATAATTTAAATTTTGAATTAAAGGAAAACATTTATGTACAAAAAATTATTAATTTCATTAATGCAGATAAAAAAAGGCCTATATCAATTCCAACAAATATTAAATGATTGGTCTATTTCTTGGTAACAGAAATTTACCTAAATTAATTATCAAAAGTCTAAATAAAAAAAAAATTAAATATTTTATAATCGACCTAACATCAAAAAATATTTTTAAAAAAAATAAAAATTCATATTTCATTAATATAGGTAAATTTGGAAAAATTCTTAATTTAATTAAAGAAAAGAAATGCAAAAATGTAATATTTGCTGGCAATATAGATAAACCAAAAATATCTCAATTAAAACTAGATTTAAAAGGTGTTTATTACATACCAAGAATTATTAAAGCTTCAAAAAAAGGTGACGCCGCTATATTGAAGGAATTAATAAAAATTTTATCAGAAAATAAAGTTAGTGTATTAAAATTAAATAAATTTAATCCTGAGTTAACATTAAAAAAAGGAACCTATACAAAAATTAAACCAACATTAATTGAAAAAAAAGAAATTAAGTTAGGTATAGATGTTTTAAAAAAAACAAATTCTTATGATCATATTCAAGCTTTAGTTGTTCGTAATAAAAAAGTAATAGCAATTGAAAAAAGTTCAGGAACACATGCAATGCTATCATCTATAAAAAAAACAAAAAATAAAAATGGTTTTTTAATCAAACTGCCTAAAAAAAATCAGGACTTAAGAGCAGATCTTCCTACAATTGGTTTTGAAACTATAAAAAACTGTAAAAGAATTGGATTAAAGGGCATAATTTTGAAAAGTGAAAAGAACATTGTTTTGGATAAAACAAAAATTATTAATTTTTCAGATAAAAATAAAATGATTCTAGACATTATATGAAAAAAATATTTATTCTAACAGGTGAACCTTCTGGAGATAAACTTGCATCCGAAGTTGTAAAAAAAATAATTAATTTTGATAAAGATATCAATTTTCTCGGTGTTTGTGGCAAGCATTTAAAAGCATTAGGTATAAATAGTATTTTTGATCAAAATGAAATTACCTATTTAGCTTTTTCAGATATTATTTTAAATATTTTTAAGATAAGAAAAAAAATAAATCATACCGTAAATGAAATAATTAAATTTCAACCAGATATTTTATTTACTGTAGATAGCCCTGATTTTTCGTTACGTGTTTCTAAGAAAGTTAAACAAATCAATCCCAATATTAAAACTATACATTATATAGCGCCCAAAGTTTGGGCTTGGCGTGAGGGTCGTGTAAAAAAAATGAAAAAATTTTTAGACCATGTTCTTTTATTGTTTAATTTTGAAAAAAAATATTTTGATAAGGAAAATTTAAAGTCCACATTTGTTGGGCACCCACTATTAGATGATCAATTGGAAAAAAATAATATTTCAATAAAACAAATAATTGATAAAAAAATTATTTCAATTTTTGCGGGTAGTAGAATTTCTGAAATTAATATGCATATGCCAATTTTGATAAATTTTATTAAAAAAATGAACAATAAAAATTTTGACTATAATTATGTATTTCACAGCACTGAAAAATTATCAGAAAAATTAAAAGTAATGATCAAAGAAAATAATTTACATAATGTTGATGTAATTCATGATGAGAAATTAAAATCAAATATTTTAAAACAATCTATTTTTGCCATTGTTAAATCTGGCACTGTATCTCTAGAAGTTTGTAAATATAATATTCCTTCAATAATTATTTATAAAATGAATTTTTTTAATTACCTTTTGGCAAAATCATTATTAAATATTAACTTTGTTAATATGGTTAATATTATAAACAACAAAGAAGTGATTCCTGAATTAATTCAAAAAGAATGTAATTCTGATGAAATATATAGAGCGGTAAATTACTTATTAAAAAAACCTGACCTTGTTAAAAACCAATTACTTGAAATAAATAAAACTTTAAATGAAATAAAATCTTCAACTTCCTCAACTGATCAGGCTTCCAAAGTAGTATTATCTTATTTGGTTTAACCTTTTTAGCACTTCTTCTTTTCCTAAAGATATTAATATATCATATAGACCGGGACCGAACCTTGATCCTGTAAGCGCTACTCTTAATGGTTGTCCGATACTTTTAAAATTAATTTCTTTATTCTTTATAATTTCATTAACTATTATTTCTAAATTTTCTCTATCAAAAGCTTCACACTTCATTATTTTTTCTATGAAATCCTTAATTGTTGATTTTGAATTATCATCTAATATTTTTTGATCTTCTTCACTGATATTAACTTCATCTTCAATTAAATATTTGCAATTGTTAAAAATATCTTCAAGAGTTTTAGCTTTGTTTTTTAGAAATGATAAAGATGATTTAATTACTTTCTCTTTATTTGTATTAATTTTGGATTTATAGATTTCACAATAATTAAATAAATTTTTGTATAATTCTTCTTCATCTATATTTTTAATGTAGTACTCATTCATTGAAAGAATTCTAGATATATCTAATTTTGATGGAGATTTTCCTATTCCATCTAAATTGAATAACTCAATACTCTCATTAATGTCGAAAATTTCTTTGTCTTTATATGACCAGCCAAGTCTTAGTAAATAATTTCTTAAGGCATCTGGCATTATCCCAATTTTCGAGTAATCATCAAGTGTTGACGCTTTGTCTCGTTTAGATAGTTTTTTTCCATCAATAGTATGTATGAGAGGTATGTGTGCAAACGAAGGTATGTCCCATTTCATAGCTTCATAAATTTGTATTTGTTTAAATGTATTTATTTTATGATCATCTCCTCTAATTATATGTGTCATATTCATTAAATGATCATCAACTGATGCAGACAAATTGTATGTTGGGGATCCATCTTTTCTCAAAATTACGAAATCTTCAATTGTATTATTTTCAATTTCTACTTTGCCCTGCACAATATCTTCTAGGATAGATTTGCCTTCAATTTTACTTTTAAATCTAATTACAAAATCTTTATTTTCAGGCTTTTCATCAGAAGTAAGATCTCTACATTTTCTATTATATGTGTATGGAAGTTTTTTTTGTTTAGCTCTTTTTTTTTGCTCTTCTATTTCTTCGGTTGTACAAAAGCACTTGTATGCATTTTCTTTAGAAAGCAATTCTTTTGCTACATTAATATGTTCATTTATTTTACTTGATTGTATATATTCATCACCATCGTGATGAATTCCTATCCAATTCAACGATTTTAATATTTGTTTCTTATATTCCTCTTTTGATCTCTCTTTATCAGTATCTTCGATTCTTAAATAAAAATTTCCATTATTATTTTTAGAATATAACCAATTGAATAATGCGGTTCTTACACCTCCAATATGTAGTGGCCCAGTGGGTGAGGGTGCAAATCTTGTTGCAACTTTTTTCATCCAGTTTTTTTAGACTATTTTATTGAAAGTTTCTATACAAAGATACTAGTATACCTTGAACTTTTACTCTATCGGGACCAAAAATTTTTGTTTCGTAATTCCTATTTGCACTTTCAAGCGCAACAGTTTTTCCTTTTCTTCTAATTCTTTTTAACATTGCCTCATGATCATCAATTAATGCTACAACAATTTTTCCATTTTCTGCGGTCTCTGTTTTCTTTACAATTACAGTATCGCCATCATTTATTCCTGCTTCTATCATTGAGTCACCTTGAACTTTAAGTCCAAAATATTCACCATTTTTTTCTATGTTGCTTGGCAAAGGTATTCTTGTAACTTCGTTTTGAATAGCTTCTACAGGGGTACCAGCAGCAATATTTCCTAATACTGGTATTTCATCACTAGAGTTTTTCTCAACTTCATCATTATCTAGCCCCCCTTTTATAACACTCGGAGAAAAGCTATTGTAAATATCATTTGCTGATGCAGTT
Organism: Pelagibacteraceae bacterium; assembly: GCA_011526385.1. Taxonomy (GTDB): domain Bacteria; phylum Pseudomonadota; class Alphaproteobacteria; order Pelagibacterales; family Pelagibacteraceae; genus Pelagibacter. Next base: position 6,263 of record WTIW01000054.1, read on the forward strand.
TCAGGCAATTTAACAACTTCCAACGCTCTTGCTTTGTGAGCCAATCTTTTAATAAAGCCTCTCTCTTCTAGTGCGCTAATCAATCTATGGATACCTGACTTAGATTTTAAATTTAACGATTCTTTCATTTCCTCATAAGAAGGGGACACCCCAGTAGATCTCAACTTCTTGTTGATAAACAGCAGCAGGTTTTTTTGTTTTTTTGTAAGCATAGAACAAATTGAGTACATTGATGTTCTATAAAAGTTCTTAAAAATAACAATAGTAAAAAAATCAATTAAAATAGGGTTTTTTTTAATTAAAGTAATAAAAAAATAGTATTATTTTCTAAATTTTTTAGAATTGATTCACCGATTAAAAACGTTTTTATATTTGTCTTAGAGCTAATGTTTATTAAATCTTC
>WTIW01000061.1 GCA_011526385.1 Pelagibacteraceae bacterium
GGGTTATTTAGATTGCCCGCTTATGTAACAGGATTAAAAAGTGGTAAAATAAATGGAAAAGGGAAACCAGAGGTAAAAAAAATTTCTCCATCTGTTATTAAAGTTGAAGGTAATAATTGTTTGGCACCAGTTGTTTTAAACATTGGTTTGCCTGAACTTGCTAAAGCAGCAAAAGACAATGGTGTAGCTGTGCTTGCTATAAATAATTCTCATCACATGGCAGCGATGTGGCCAGAAACAGAAAAATTGGCAGAAGAAGGTCTTGTTGCTTTTGCTTGTACTTCTTATAAGCCTGCTGTTGCACCTGCTGGTGCTATAAAACCATTATTTGGAACGAACCCAATTTCATTTGCATGGCCAAGACCCGGAAAAACTCCAGTAGTATATGATATGGCAACTGCTTCAATGGCAATGGGAGAAGTTCAAGTTGCTAAAAGAGAAGGCCATAAAGTTCCATTAGGAACCGGTCTGACAAAAGATGGAAAGGACACAACAGATCCCGCTGAAATAGCAGACGGTGGTGTTCTATTACCATTCGGTGGTTACAAAGGATCAGCTATTGCAATGATGGTTGAATTATTAGCTGGAGCTTTGGTTGGAGATAATTTTAGTTTTGAAACCGCTGCAAAAGATAATAATGATGGTGGTCCCCCAAGTGGTGGAGAATTTATATTGGCAATTAACCCTGACAAAACTTCAGGGACTAATTGGCAAAAACACGCTGATGATTTTTTTGAAAAAATGAAATCAATGGGAGAGGTAAGATTACCTGGAGAAAGACGACATAAAAATAGGTTAGATACTGGCCCAAGAAATATTAACGAAGAACTAGTAAATAAAATTAAATCACTAAGTTAATTCTATCTCTATAGGTGTATGATCTGATGGTTTCTCTCTTCCTCTAGGAAATTTATTTATTTTTACATCTTTAACTAAATTTATTATCGAATTAGATACTAAAAAATGATCAATTCTCATTCCATTGTTCTTTTGCCAAGCACCACTTGTGTAGTCCCAAAAAGTATAACCTTCTTTATCAGGATACTTATATCTATAAGCATCATGAAATCCTAAATTAATCATTTCCCTTAATCTTTTTCTTATTTCCAATCTAAACAAAGCATCATTTTCATAATTTTTTGGATTATGAACATCTTCTGCAGACGGAATGATATTAAAATCACCTCCTATAATAATGTTTTCATTTTTTTTAAGATAAGTTTTTAATTTTTTTATTAAATTATCCAACCAATACAGTTTGTAAGAATATTTTTCTGTATCAACTGGATTTCCATTTGGAGTGTAAATATTTATAAGTTTAATTTTTTTTGATTTATGTTTGATTTCAGCTGTAATTATTCTTGATTGTTTGTTTTTATCTTTGAATATATCTTTTTCAACATTATCAATTTCTTTTTTAGATAAAATTGCAACTCCATTATAGCTTTTTTGACCAAAGACATAATTTTTGTACTTTAGTTTTGACATATCATCATAAGGATATGTCTCATCCTGAGTTTTAATTTCTTGCATCATTAATACGTCAGGAGAAAATTTTTTTAAATATTCTTGTATATTAGAAATTCTTGCTCTTACCGAATTTACATTCCAGGAGCTAATTATCATTAAAGAGAGAATGAAACACCACAGCCACAAGAAGATTTACTTTGTGGGTTATTAATTTTAAATGAGTCTCCAATTAATTCTTTAACAAAATCAACCTCTGATCCTTTAAGAAGATCAGCAGATGTTTTATCAATTAAAATATTTTCATGTCTTAAATCATCTTCATTTGGTGTTTTATCAAATGAAAAGTCATATTGAAAACCAGAACAACCCCCACCTTTTATTGCGATTCTAAAAAAGGAACCTTCATCTTTTGATGATAAAAGATGGTTTATTTGTTTTATTGCATTATCTGTAAATTTAATTTCTTTAATCATGATTTAACACTGATATTACTAATATAATATCATTTTACCAAATTTAAAGAATGAAAAATTATTCAAAATTAGGATTGTTTAAATCAAAAGGAAGACTTTTTTTTGAACCAGAAAATAAATATAGAACTGCTTTTCAAAGAGATAGAGATAGAATTATTCATTCTGCATCATTTCGAAGGTTAAAACATAAAACACAAGTATTTGTAAACACAGAAGGGGATCATTATAGAACAAGAATAACCCATTCCATAGAAGTTGCTCAAATCGCAAGATCTATTGCACGATATTTAAATTTAAACGATGACTTAGCAGAAACACTCAGTCTTGCTCATGATTTAGGACATACACCATTCGGTCATGCAGGAGAAAGTGCATTGAATGATTGCATGTCAAAACATGGAGGATTTGATCATAATCTACAAACTTTAAGAATAGTAATGTTTTTAGAACACAAATATTTGAAATTTAAGGGGTTAAATTTAACAATAGAAACACTTGATGGTCTAATAAAACACAATGGTCCTTATAATGAATTAGCTAAATTAAATAAAATTTTAGGTAAAAAAAATTTTAAAAATAAAATTAAATTTAATCAAAATACATCTTTAGAGGCACAAATATCTGCAATTTCAGATGATATTGCATATAATAATCACGATATACAAGACGGCATTAAAGCAAATTTATTTAATCTTGATGATTTAATTGAGATAAATTTTTTTAAAGAAATTTACAAAAGTTATAAAACAAATATAAAAAAAAAAGATAAAAATATAATAATTTACCAAATAATAAGAGACTCGATCAATTTAATGGTTCAAGATGTAATTAAAAATACTTTATTAAACATAAAAAATTATAAAATAAAAAAACAGATAGACGTGATAAAAAATAATAATCAAATAGTAATTTTTTCAGATAAATTTAAGTTGATTGAAAATGAAATTAAATCATTTTTAAGACATAATATGTACAATAATAGAAATGTTCTAAATAAAAATAATAATGGAAAAAAAATTATTAAAAAATTATTCAAAGAAATTTCAATAAGACCTAAAAAATATATTAATAATTTTCACCAACAAGATAAATATAGATCCATCTCAGATTATATATCGGGGATGACAGATCGTTTTGCAATTCAACTTTATAAGTCTTTATAATGAATATTTTTCAAGATTATTTAATAAAAATAAAAAAAATAATTCAAATTGCATCTGATGAAAAAAAATTAATATTACCTGATAAGCTATCAAGTATTAATGTAGATACACCACCATCGAATTTTGATGGCGATATTTCAACAAATGTTGCAATGGTTTTGTCAAAACCAAATAAATTACCACCTCTTAAAATTGCAGATGTGATAATTAATCTTCTAAAAGAAAATGATCAAAATATTGAAAAAATAGAAGCTGTTAAACCTGGATTTATTAATATCAAATTTAATAATCTTTTTTGGGAAAACTTTTTAAAACAGACTGTAAATTTAAAAAATTATGGTTCATCCAATTCAAATTCTAAAAAATATTTAGTTGAGTTTGTTTCAGCAAATCCGACTGGACCTTTGCATGTTGGTCACTGTAGAGGAGCTATACTCGGTGATGTAATTTCAAATTTGTTAAAATTTAATAATAATGAAGTGACTAAAGAATATTATGTCAATGATCATGGAAATCAAATTATACACTTTACAAAATCTGTTTATTTAAGAATTCGGGAAATTTTATTTAATGAAAAGTTTCCAACTGATAATACAGATTTGTATCCAGGTGATTATCTAATTGATATTGCCAAAAATATAATTTCAAAGAACAACAATATCGAATTTACTAATTTTGAAAGTATTTCAAAACAACTTACTATTTTATCTGTTGAGGAATCTCTTTTATTAATCAAAGAAAATTTAAATAATTTAGGAATTAATCATGATAATTTTTCTAGCGAAAGAAGCTTAGTAGAAAATAATGAAGTCGAAAAAGTTATTGATAAATTAAAATCAAAAAACTTTGTATACACAGGTAAAATTAAAGCTCCAGAAGGAGAAGATAATAAAAATTGGGTAGAAAGAGATCAGCTACTATTCAAATCTACCGAATTTGGTGACGATAAAGACCGAGCTTTGCAAAAATCAGATAATACATGGACATATTTTGCAGGAGATGTTGCCTATCATAATAACAAGCTAAATAGGAATTATGACATTCTAATTAATATCCTTGGAGCTGATCATGCAGGCTACATTAAAAGAATTACCTCTGTAGTTGAAGCTCTCTCTGGAGAAAAAGAAAAACTATTATGCAAAGTAAGTCAATTAGTAAAACTAATTAAAGACGGAAAACCATTTAAAATGTCAAAACGTAAAGGAGATTATATTACAGTTGAAGATTTGATTAATGAAGTTGGCAAGGATGCTACTAGATTTATCATGCTAAATCGCAGTAGTGATGCGGAATTGGATTTTGATTTTACTAAAGTAAAAGAAAAATCGAAAGACAATCCCTTATATTATGTACAATATTGTTATGCCCGTATTTCATCTGTGTTCCGAAACATAAACCTTAATATAAATGATGAAATCAAAATTAATGAAAAACTTAATTATTCAGATGATGAAATAAAAATTTTTAGAAAAATTTCTGAATGGCCTAATTGTATTAATATAGCTCATAATAAATTGGAGCCTCATAGACTACCAGTTTATTTATATGAACTTTCATCTGAATTTCACTCATATTGGAATATGGGGAAAGAAAATGAAGAAAAAAGATTTATTGAAAAAGATGGATCTATAAAGATTGAAAAAATAGTTTTTTTAAAATCAATTTCGAATGTTATCAAAATTGGCATGGATATACTCGGAGTAGATACTCCTGAAAAAATGTAATGTTAAAAGAATTTAAATATCTAATATTTTTAATTGTTATATTTTTTTTTATTTTTTTTACACTAAGATACTATTTTTCAGATCAAAATAAAAAAAATTCATACACATCTTTTAATCAAATTGATAAAAAAATAGAGAAATCAATGAATGATTTAATTTTGTTAAAAAATGATACAGAAAATATTATAGATTTTGTTGAATATAAAAATAACAAAAAAACTGAAAAATATTCATTTTGGGAATTGCTCTATAACAATGATTAGTCAAAATCAAAGAGCTTTTATATGTGGCTTAAAAGGATACAAAATAACAAAATCTGAAAAAGCATTTTTAATAAAGCACAAACCTTGGGGTGTTATTCTTTTTTCAAGAAATATAAAGTCTATCAAACAAACTCAATTACTAACTCAATCTTTAAAAACTATATCTAAAAATCCTAACTTTCCAATTTTAATTGATGAAGAAGGCGGCAGAGTTACAAGGCTAAAGAAATTTATTGATAATTCTGTATTTAGTGCCAAATATTTCGGTGATCTTTATTTAAATGACCGGAAAAAATTTTATATCTATTATGATGTATATGTTAAGCAAATTTCATATTTACTTAAATTACTTGGAATAAATATAAATACAGTTCCAGTTCTTGATCTTTTAAGAAAAAAGGCTCATAAAATTGTTGGTGATAGATCATTTTCTATTAATAAGAATATAATTTCTAAGCTAGGCGATATATGCATTGAAAAATTCCATAAGAATAAAATTGGAACTATTATTAAGCATATTCCTGGCCATGGCCTTGCTAAAGCTGATAGCCACTTAAAACTCCCAGTTATTAATAATAATTTGAATTATTTGTTAAAAAATGATTTTGGAATTTTTAAAGAAAAAAAATCAATAATGGCAATGACAGGGCATTTATTATTTAACTCTATTGATAAAAATGATCCTGTAACTCATTCAAAAAAACTTATTAAAATTATAAGGAAAAATATAAAATTTAATGGTTTGATCATTACAGACGATTTATCGATGAAGGCATTAAGTAAAGATATTAAGAATAATGTAATAAAGTCATTTCAGGCAGGTTGTAATCTTGCTTTACATTGTAATGGCAAACTTAATGAAATGATTGTAGTAGCCAAAAATTCACCTAAAATTGATAATTTTATAATAAAAAAAACAGAACAAATAACCAATATTATAAGTTAAATTTATATCCAATGAGCGATTCTTTAGAATTCAATGTTGATCTTAATAGTTATAGCGGATCTTTAGAAGTATTATTAGATTTAGCTAAATCACAAAAAGTTGATCTTGAACAAATATCTATTACAAAATTAGCAGACCAATTCCATGAATTTATTACAAATTCAGAAAATCTTAATTTAGAAATTGCATCTGAATATTTACTAATGGCTACTTGGTTAACCTATTTAAAATCAAAATTACTTTTACCTGAATCTGAAGAAGAAGAGTTTAAAGCTTTAGAAGTTGCAGAAAAATTAAAATTACAATTGAAAAAACTTGAATTAATCAGACTTTTATCTTCTCAAATGCTTAATAGAAAAAGACTTGGAAAAGATGTTTTTATGAGAGGATCTAAAAGTGGGATGAAATCTATTTATGATTCTAAATATACATTAACATTGTTCGAAGTTCTAAAAACTTATGGCAATATTGTTATGACTAAAGATTTTCAAAGAATGAATATTCCAAAACTTCCAGTGTTTACAACGGAGGAGGGAATTAAAAGAATAAAAGAATTTTTTGGAAACCTAAGCGACTGGAAAGATATTTCCGAATTAGTCCCAGATAGTTTTAAATCTTCAAAAAATTTAAAAAGGACAGGTAGAGCAGGTATCTTTGCTGGATCTTTAGAGCTTGCTAAAGAGGGCAATATTTCTATAAAACAAAAAGAACTTTTTGATAATATATATATTAAAGAAAAATCATGAATAAATTGAAAAAAGATAACATAGTAAGTTTTCCTTCAAAAATTTCAGAGATAGAAAGAGAAGTTGAGGCCATTGTATTTGCAGCCGCAGAGCCTTTAAGTGTTGAAACAATAGAGTCAAAAATTTCTAAAAATACTGATGTATTAAAAATTTTACAAAAGTTACAAAATTATTATTCAAACAGAGGAATTAATTTAGTTTGTATTTCTAATAAATGGTCTTTTAGAACAGCACAAAATCTTTCATCATTAATGGCTCAGCAAAAAACTGTTGAAAAAAAATTATCTAAAGCTGCTATAGAAACATTAGCTATAATTGTATATCACCAGCCAGTTACTCGTGCAGAAATAGAGGAGATACGGGGTGTTGCATTCGGAACTAATACTTTAGAAATTCTAATGGAACTTAATTGGGTTAAGCCTCAAGGAAGAAAAGATATACCAGGAAAGCCAATCCAATATGGAACTACAGATGATTTTTTAAGTCATTTTAATCTACAAAAATTATCTGATCTTCCAACAGTTGATGAATTAGGATCTGCAGGACTTATTGATACTTCTTCTGTTGATGCATCAATATTTGGTACCGGTAAATTTTACAAAGAAAAGCAAGAAGGAAAAAAAGAGAATATATATTCAGATATAGATGAAATGTTGAGTAGCACTCTAAAACCCGAGAGTGACGAATAAAAAAAGTTTCTTTTAAAAAACAACTATTAAGGGTATAAAGTTTATATGAGTATAGGATTTTGGCAGATTGCAATTGTAGTAATTTTAGTAGTTTTACTATTTGGAAGAGGAAAGATTTCAAGCCTTATGGGTGATGTTGCTAAAGGTATAAAAAGTTTCAAAAAAGGAATGGCATCAGATCCATTAGAAGACAGTCAGCCGAAAAATATTTCAGAAAATCAAGATTCAAATAATCAAGACTCGAATAACAAAGAGTAACAAATGCCACAAATTGGCTGGTTAGAAATTTTTATAATAGTTTCTATAGCAATAATAGTTGTTGGACCAAAGGACTTTCCTTTAATGCTAAAAAAAATGGGCTCATGGATTGGTTCAATCAAAAGATATGTTAGTGATGTTCAAACACAAGTCTCAGAGATTGCAGATGAAAATATTGATAATGAAAATAAAAATAACAATTCAATAAAAAAAGAAAATAACATTAAAGATAAAAATGGATAAGGAAACTGGTTTTATAAGTCATTTATCTGAGTTAAGAAAAAGATTAATACACTCAATTATTTTTCTCTCTGTATTATTTATCATTTGTTATTTTTTTTCAGAATATATTTATGGATTTTTAGTTAGTCCATATGCAGAGGCAGTAAAAGGAGATGGTATTGAGAGAAGATTAATATTTACAGCCTTACAGGAAACTTTCTTAACATATTTGAAAGTTTCTTTCTTTGCTGCGTTTTTTATAACAAGCCCTTTCATATTAATTCAGATTTGGAAATTTATAGCTCCTGGTCTCTATACACATGAAAAAAAAGCTATCATGCCATATTTAGTGATTACACCAATTCTATTTTTATTGGGTGGTATGCTTGTGTATTATTTAATAATGCCGTTAGCTATCAAATTTTTTCTTTCATTTGAAAGTCTAGGTGCTAGCACAAATTTACCTATACAATTAGAGGCTAAGGTAAATGAGTACTTGTCTCTAGTGATGAAATTAATATTTGCATTTGGTTTAAGTTTTCAATTACCTGTAGTTTTAAGTTTACTTGCTAGAATAGGAGTTATCAATTCTGTATTTCTTAAAGAACGTAGAAAATATGTTGTTGTAATGATTTTTGCAGCAGCAGCAATTTTAACACCTCCTGATCCTATAACTCAAATTGGTTTAGCAATCCCTTTATTAATTTTATATGAATTATCAATTTTTTCAGTAAATATGATTGAAAAAAAAGCAGAACAAAAAAATGCATAATATTAAAGATCTAAGAACTAATATTGATAACTTTAAAAAACTAATTGAAAGCAGAAATGCTGATATTGATTTTCAACAAATACTTAACCTTGATAAAGATAATCGATCTTTAATCCAAGAAAAAGAACAATTAGAAATGGAGAAAAAAACTATTTCTAAATCTAAGGATAAATCTCTATTTTCAAAATCAAAAGAAATCTCAATCAAAATTGATGAACTTTCTAAAAAGCAAAAATTAATTAAAGAAGAATTAGACACTATATTAAGCTCAATACCTAACATCCCTTTAGACGATGTTCCTATTGGAAAGGATGAAAACGATAATAAGGAAATAATTAATTCTGGTGAAATTAAAAAATTTAGTTTTAAACCATTAAGTCATTATGAATTAGGGGAAAAGTTAAATATGCTTGATTTTGATTTAGCTACAAAAACTACTGGTTCTAGGTTTGTTTTTGTAAAAGATAAACTTGCAGCTTTAGAAAGAGCTATTTCTAACTTCATGATTGATACTCATACTCAAAAAAATGGTTACACTGAAATTTCACCACCACTTATGGCTACAGATAATACTATGTTTGGTACTGGACAATTGCCAAAGTTTGAAAATGATCAATTTGAAATTAAATTTGATGAAAAAAATGATAGAAAATTTCTTATTCCCACAGCTGAAGTAATCTTAACTAATATGGTAAAAAATCAAATAGTTGATCCAAACAATTTACCAATGAGATTGGTAGCTTCGACACCATGTTTTAGAAAAGAAGCAGGTAGTTATGGAAAAGATACAAAAGGAATGATTAGACAGCATCAGTTTTATAAAGTTGAACTAGTTAGTATTGTTGAGAAAGACAATTGTAAAGATGAACTAGAACGTATGACTAATTGTGCAACAAAAATACTGGATGATTTAAAATTACCATATAGAAAAATAATCCTTTGTACTGGTGATATGGGTTTTAGTGCTGAAAAAACTTACGACATAGAGGTATGGTTACCTTCCGAGAATAAGTACCGTGAAATTTCAAGCTGTTCTTCATGTGGTTCATTCCAAGCAAGAAGAATGAAGGCTCGTTATAAAAATAAGGATAATAATATTGAATTTGTAGGAACTTTAAATGGAAGTGGATTAGCTGTGGGTCGTACTTTAATTGCTATTCTTGAAAATTATCAGGCAGAAGATGGATCAATTGTTATTCCTGATGTCTTAAAACCTTATATGGGTAATATTGACAAGATTTCTTCCAATTAGGAGTTGTCATTAAATAATAGATGGTATAAATAACCGTAAACTTAAAGAGAACTTATGGACAGTGGAATTGGACAATTTATACCTTTAATATTAATTTTTGTTATTTTTTATTTTTTCTTAATCAGACCTCAGCAAAAAAAAGTAAAAGAGCACAAAAATATGGTTGAGAATTTAAAAAGAGGTGACAAAGTTGTTACTTCAGGCGGTATTGTTGGAACTGTTGAGAGAATTATAGATAATGAAAAAGTAGAAGTTCAAATTGCTGAAAATATCAATGTTGAAGTAGTTAGAGCTACTGGAATTCAAGGTTTAGTAAATACTGCAGAACCAAAAAAATAACATTAACTTAAATGTTATACTTCTCAAAATTAAGAATTTTTAGCGTATTAATTTTTACATTAATACTAACTTATTTTTCTATATCTAATTTTACAAAATTAGATGATGATTTATTTTCAAAAAATATAAAACTTGGACTAGACCTTCAGGGTGGATCTTATTTATTGTTAGAAATAGATAATAAGCCTGTAATTAAACAAAAAATTCAAAATAAAGTTATTGAGTTTAAAAGATTTTTTAAAGAAAAAAATATTATAACAAAAAATTTTATTGTAAGTGATAATTCTATTTCATTTGAAACTACTTCTAATCAAACACAAGAGTTAGAAAAAATTTTAGATGATGATAACAGTGAGATTAATCCTTATTTTCAACAGTATAAAACTCATGAATTTGATTTTGAACTTATTGAGAATAGATTTAATTTAAAGTTATCTAAATATGGTGTTGTATTGTTAAAAAATGCATCTTTAGATCAGGCTATTGAGATTGTTAGAAGAAGAGTAGATGAAGTAGGTACCAATGAACCTAATATATTAAAAAGAGGCAATGATAGAATACTTGTTGAGTTACCTGGTTTAGATGATCCTGGAAGAATTAAATCATTATTGGGTAAAACTGCAAATTTAACATTTCAATTTATAACCCAAAATTCAGAAGAGTCATTTGGTACTGAAAAAATTGAATTTGAGGATGGTTCAGAAATTGCAATAGTAAGTAAAAGAATAGTTTTAAGTGGTGATAATTTAGTTGATGCAAAACCAACTATGAATTCACAAACAAATGAAACAGTGGTTTCATTTTCTTTAGATAGAGTAGGTGCTAAAAAGTTTGGTAAAGCAACAAGCACTGGTGTTGGAAAAAGACTTGCAATAGTTCTTGATGGAAAAATTATTAGTGCTCCATCAGTTAGAGAACCTATAATCGGAGGCTCAGGACAAATCTCTGGAAATTTTACTTTTCAATCAGCTACAGACCTTGCTTTATTGCTTAGATCAGGTGCGTTACCAGCTCCTTTAAATATTATTGAAGAAAGAACAGTTGGTCCTGATTTAGGACAAGACTCTATTAATGCAGGAATTTTATCATTAATAATTGGATTTGTTTTAGTTGTTTTATTTATGATTTATAAATATCGTGTTTTTGGTGTTATTGCTAATTTAGCTCTAATTTCTAATTTGTTCTTGCTGGTTGGTGTGTTAACTCTATTTGAAGCTACTTTAACACTTCCAGGTATTGCAGGAATAATTCTTACTGTTGGTATGGCTGTAGATGCTAACGTTTTAATATTTGAGAGAATTAAAGAAGAGATTAAGTCAGAAAGAAATCCAATTATTGCTTTCGATTCTGGTTATACTAAATCAAGAACAACTATATTAGATGCAAATATTACAACTTTAATAGCTGCAGTTATATTATTTTTCATGGGATCAGGTCCTATAAAAGGATTTTCAATTACATTAGGGGTTGGAATTTTGACAACACTATTTTCTGTTTACTTTATAGCAAGGTTATTTACTGCTTTTTATGTAATTAAAAACAAAGACAAAGAGGCCTTGATATAATGAGAGAGATATCTTTTAACAAATTTTATAAACCATTTAATATCCTTTCAATTATCTTAATAATTGCTTCCTTAGGATTATTAATGTTTAAAGGTTTAAATTATGGTGTTGATTTTAAAGGTGGTACATTAATTGAATTAAGAACTGATCAAAATTCAGCAAATATTACCAAAATTCGTGACAGTTTTAATCAAATGAATTTAGGCGATGTATCAGTCAAAAACTTTGGAAACGAAACCGATTTTATAGTTAAATTTGAAAAACAAAATTCAAACGATCCAAAATTTATAGATAATCTAAAAACTAAACTATCTTCTTCAATTAGTTCTCTAGATTTTAGAAGAGTTGAAAATGTAGGTCCAAAAGTAAGTGCAGAGTTGTTGCAATCAGGCATTATTGCAATTGGCTTGTCCTTAGCAGCAATGTTATTTTACATTTGGATTAGATTTGAATGGCAATTTAGTTTAGGTGCAATAGTAGCATTATTTCATGATGTCATAATTACTCTAGGAATTTTTTCTTTATTCTCATTAGAAATAAATTTATCAATTGTTGCAGCTGTATTAACTATAGTTGGATATTCAATGAACGATACTGTTGTTATTTTTGATAGAGTTCGTGAAAATTTAAGAAAGCACGCAGATATAAAAATTTTTGAATTAACAAATATTTCAATAAATCAAACTTTATCTAGAACAATTATAACTTCTGCAACTACTCTTTTGGCATTGTTATCTATTTTTATTTTTGGTGGTGAAATTTTAAAAGGTTTTTCATTAGCAATGATATTAGGTGTAGTTTTTGGTACATACTCATCAATATATATTGCTAATCCAATACTTGTATTACTTAAAGTATCACAAAGAACTATTGTTAAAGAAGAAAAGGATTAATATAAATTTTGTGCCGCAACCATTGAAAGCAGCATTGGTAAAGATAACAAAGTATTTGTCCTTGAAAATAGCATAGCGGTTTTAGCAGACTTTGCTTTTAAATCAGGTTCACATTCAACTATACCAAGAGCTCTTTTTTGATTTGGCCAGATAACAAACCAAACATTAAATGCCATTATAAGACCTAACCACATTCCAATTCCTATTGCAGTATTTTTTCCTCCACCAGATCCAATTCCAAGACTTAATGCTTGGTGAACATAGCCATTTAAATATGCAAGTATTAATCCAGATACAACAGTTAGAAGAGCTGCCCATCTAAACCAAAATAATGCTGAAGGTGCAATAACTTTTCCAATAGCTGGTTTTTGTTCATCCGGGATTTTTGGCATGTTAGGTATCTGTACAAAATTAAAGTACCATAATAATCCAATCCACATTATTGCAACAACAACATGGATATATCTAAACAACCAACTCCAAAAAAGAACGTCTAAATCAAAACCACCATTACCAAAATATAACCCTAAAAATAGAATAATAGATATTGCTATTGATAAATGTACAGTTTTTGAAAGTGATTGTAGAATCGAACTCATTCAAATTTTATACTATCTTTTTTACTTAAAATTAAGCTGTTTTTTTAAACTTTGTGTTCAATAAGGGTTTTAAAAATTTTCCAGTGTAACTTTGTTCAATTTTAGCTACTTCTTCAGGTTTACCTTCTGCGATAATATTACCACCTTTAACACCACCTTCTGGACCCATGTCAACAATATAGTCTGCTGTTTTTATAACATCTAAATTATGCTCAATTACAACAACTGAATTTCCAGTTGCTACAAATGTATGCAGTATTTCTAATAATTTTTTAATATCGTGTTGATGCAAACCTGTAGTTGGTTCATCTAAAATATACATTGTTCTTCCTGTTGATCTTTTAGACAATTCTTTAGCGAGTTTAATTCTTTGTGCTTCTCCTCCAGATAATGTGGTCGCTTGTTGTCCAATTTTAATATAACCAAGACCAACTTTTTTAAGTGTTAGTAATTTAGTTTTTATATTAGAAATATTTTCAAAATAATCACAACCTTCATCAACTGTCATATTCAAAACATCAGCAATGCTCTTATCTTTAAATTTTATTTCTAAAGTTTCTCTGTTGTATCGTGTTCCCTTACATTCATCACAAGTAATATAAACATCTGGTAAAAAATGCATTTCATAGGTAATTACACCATCACCTTCACAAGCTTCACATCTTCCTCCTTTAACATTGAAAGAGAAACGACCAGGTTTATAACCTCTGCTTTTAGATTCAGGTAGATTAGTAAACCAGTCTCTTATTGGACCAAATGCACCAGTATAAGTTGCCGGATTTGATCTAGGTGTTCTACCTATCGGGGATTGATCAATGTCAATTACTTTATCAATTAATTCTATTCCTTTAAATCCTCTAAAAGGTTGTGGTATTTTTCTAGACTTATTATTGTTTAAAGTTAGGTTTAGAGCATTATACAATGTCTGAAGAACCAATGTTGATTTACCACTACCAGAAACACCAGTAACACATGTAAAACTTCCAAGAGGTATTTTCAAATTTACATTATTTAAATTATTTCCACTCGCACCATTTATTTCTAAAAATCTTCCATTTTTTGCAAGTCTTCTATTTTTTGGAATAGGAATATAACTTTTATTCGATAAATATCTTCCAGTAATACTCTCGTCATTTTTCAAAATTTCATTGTAACTACCTTGTGCAACTACCTCGCCACCTTTGTTTCCAGCCTCAGGCCCAAGATCAATAATGTGATCAGCGTTTTCCATTGTCTCTGTATCATGCTCAACTACAATTACTGTATTTCCAAGATCTCTTAATCTTTTTAAAGCATCGATTAATTTAACATTATCTTTTTGATGCAAACCTATAGAAGGTTCATCCAAAACGTATAGAACACCTGTAAGACCTGATCCTATTTGAGATGCTAATCTAATTCTTTGCGCTTCACCCCCTGAAAGAGTTCCAGATTCTCTTGATAAAGTAAGATAATCTAAACCAACATTCAATAAGAAATCTAACCTTTCATTAATTTCTTTTAATATATGCTGTGCTATCTTTAATTGTCTTTTATCTAGATTATTATTTAGTGAGTTAAACCATTGTTTAGCATCATGGATTGATTTTTCTGTTACTTCACTAATATTTAAATCGTTAATTTTTACGCATAACGCCTCATCTTTTAATCTATGACCATTACATCTTTCACATTTTGTGTCTGATTGATATTGAGCAATTTCCTCTCTTTTCCAATCACTATCTGTTTCTAAGTATCTTCTTTCTAGATTGTTAATTACACCTTCAAATGTTTTTTTATGAGAATATTTTTCGTAACCATCATCATAGGTAAATTTAATTTCTTCTTCATCTGATCCAAATAGAATTACATCTTTGATCTTTTTTGTTAATTTTGACCATTTATCATCTAAAGAAAATCCATAATGCTTTGATAAAGACGCTAATGTTTGAGCATAATACATCGAAGACGATTTTGCCCAAGGTTCAATAGCACCATCTGCAATGGATTTTTTTTCATTTGGTACTACTAATTTTGGATCAACATTTAGCTTAATACCAATTCCTTCACATTCCTCGCATGCTCCGTAGGGACTGTTAAATGAAAATAATCTTGGTTCTATTTCTTCAATTGTAAATCCACTCTCAGGACAAGCAAATTTTGTAGAAAAAATTATTTTTTCAGTTTTTCTAAATTTTTTTGGCAATGTTTCGTTTTCATATTCAACAAACAATAAACCATTTGCAAGATTCACAGCTGTCTCAACACTCTCAGCTAATCTATTACCTAATGATGAATTTATTACAATTCTGTCTACTAGTATTGAAATGTCATGTTTTATTTTTTTATTTAATTCTGGTACTTCATCGATTTCATACAATTGATCATCTACTTTAATTTTTCTAAAACCTCTTTTTTTATAATTTAAAATATCTTTTCTATATTCCCCCTTACGACCTCTAACTACAGGTGCGTATAAATAAATTGTCGATTTTTTTGGTAATTCTTTAATTTTATCAACTATTTGACTGATTGTTTGAGATGTAATTGGCTTTCCTGTAAATGGTGAGTATGGAATTCCTGCTCTTGCATATAAAACTCTCATATAATCGTAAATTTCAGTAACAGTAGCAACAGTTGATCTTGGATTTTTTGAGGTATTTTTTTGCTCTATTGATATAGCTGGGCTTAATCCTTCAATAAGATCAACATTAGGCTTTTTCATTTTATCTAAAAACTGACGGGCATACGCAGATAAACTTTCAACATATCTTCTTTGACCTTCGGCATATATTGTATCAAAAGCTAATGATGATTTTCCTGAGCCAGATAAACCTGTAATTACCACAAATTTATCCTTAGGAATTTCTAAAGAGATATTTTTTAAATTGTGCTCTTTTGCACCCTTAATAACTATCTTTTTAAGCATAATTTTTGTTGCTTTAGATTAATAAAATTAATATTCAAGCTATTTAGTGATATAAATAAGCATATCAGATATAAAATATTATGGCAGGTAGTTTAAATAAAGTACTTTTAATTGGTCGATTAGGCGCAGATCCAGAAGTTAAACAGATGGTTAACGGTAAAAGTGTTGCTAGATTAAGTTTAGCAACCAGTCAATCCTGGAAAGATAAAAATACAGGCGAAAAAAAAGAAAAAACAGAATGGCACCGTGTAGTTGTATTTAATGAAGGACTAGTAAATGTTGTGCAGCAGTATTTAAAAAAAGGGGCACAAATCTATGTTGAAGGACAACTTTCAACAAGAAAATGGAAAGATGAACAAACTGGTCAAGATAAGTATTCAACTGAAATTTTAATACAAGGGTACAACTCTTCTCTAACAATGTTAGGGGGCGGCAATCAAAATTCTATACCTTCGCAAGATAATAAACAAAATTTTGATGATAATAGTATTGCCCAAAACGAAATGGATGACGACATCCCATTTTAGTTTTTATGGAAAAGAACGAAATTTCTAAAGACATTAATATAAAACCTATTTCTATGTATGATGAAATGAGTTCATCATATTTATCTTACGCTATGAGCGTAATCATCAGTAGAGCCTTACCTGATGTTAGAGATGGCTTAAAGCCGGTACATAGACGTATACTTTATGCAATGCATAAAGGTGGTTTTGATTGGTCAAAACAATTTAGAAAATCAGCAAGAATAGTTGGAGATGTAATTGGTAAATATCACCCTCATGGAGACCAAGCTGTTTACGATGCACTTGTTAGGATGGTTCAAGATTTTTCTATGAGCTTACCTTTGATCGATGGTCAGGGAAATTTTGGATCTATCGATGGCGACCCTCCAGCTGCGATGAGATATACCGAAACAAGATTAGCAAAAATTTCCCAATATCTTTTAGATGACATTGAAAAAAACACCGTAAGTTTTAAAAGTAATTACGATGAAACAGAACAAGAACCAGATGTTTTGCCCGCACAATATCCAAATCTACTAGTTAATGGGGCAGGTGGTATTGCTGTTGGTATGGCTACAAGTATTCCACCTCATAATCTTGGAGAAGTCATAGATGGAACTTTAGCTCTGATTAAAAATAAAGATATTAAATTAAATGAATTAATGAAGCATATACCTGGACCAGATTTTCCAACTGGTGGAATAATAATAGGTAAAGATATAATTAAAGCTGGTTATAAATCTGGAAGAGGATCTTTTAAAATAAGAGGAGATGTAAAGATAGAACAACAAAAAAACGGTAGAGAGAGGTTGGTAATTACTTCGATACCCTATCAAGTAAATAAATCTGTTTTAAATGAGAGAATAGCCGAATTAGTAAGAGATAAAAAAATAGAAGGTATTAGAGATATTAGAGACGAGTCTAATAGAGAAGGTATTAGAGTTGCAATTGATCTAAGGTCAGGCGTTGAACCTGAAACAATAAAAAGACAACTTTATAAATATACATCCATTGAAAGCTCATTTGGATTTAATACTCTTGCAATTGTTGATAGCAAACCAAAAACCTGCAACTTAAAAGATTTTTTAGAAAACTTTTTAAAGTTTAGAGAAGATGTAGTTATAAAGAAAACCAAATTTGATCTTAAGAAAGCAGAAGATCGTGTTCATATATTAATTGGTTTATCAGTTAGTGTTGAAAATATCGATAAAGTTATCAAAATAATAAGACAATCAAAAAATCCGGATGAAGCAAAAAATTCTTTGTTAAAAACTAAATGGAAAATAAACAAGTCCGAAAAATTAATTAAATTAGTTGATAATAAAAATTATAAAGGTGCTTATAGCCTGTCCTTAGAACAAGTTGTTTCTATTCTTGAGTTAAGATTGCAAAAGCTAACAGCCCTAGGTATTAACGAAATTGAAGTTGAAATAAAAAAACTTGCTGAACTAATCACTCAATATAAAAAAATAATTAATTCTAAAGCTGAATTATTAAAAGTAATAAGCTCTGATTTACAGCAAATAAAAGAAAAATTTGCTGAACCAAGAAGAACTCAAATAATTGATGCTGTATTAAACTACGATATAGAAGAAACTATTCAAAAAGAGTCTGTGATAATTACAATTACTCTTCAAGGGTACATCAAAAGAGGCGCATTAAGTAACGTTAAACAGCAAAAACGTGGTGGAAAAGGAAAAACAGGAATTAAAACAAGAGATGAGGACTCTGTTGTTCAAACACTTTCAGTAAATACTCATACATCTGTGTTATTTTTCTCCACAGAGGGATTGGCTTATAAAATTAAAGCATGGAAAATACCTGAAGGATCTGCTTCATCTAAAGGAAAATCACTATTTAATATATTACCGCTTAAAAATCATCAATCTATAAGCTCAATTATGCCATTTCCTGATGAAAACGTTGATACAAAAGGAATGCATATTATTTTTGCAACAGCCAAAGGGAAAGTTAGAAAAAATAATCTAGAAGATTTTACCTCTATAAATCAGTCAGGTAAAATTGCTATGAAATTAGACTCAGATGATAAAATTATTGGTGTTAAAATTTGTAAAGACGATCAAGATATTATTTTAAGTACTAATTTTGGTAAATGTATCAGGTTTGAATCTAAAAAACTTAGAGTTTTCAAAGGCAGATCGTCAAAAGGAATAAGAGGAATAAATTTAGCTGACAAAGATTCGATTGTGTCTTTATCAATAATTAATCACGACCAAAAAATTTCAAAAAAATCGACAAAAGATGCAAAATCTGAACATAACGCTAAAGAGAAATTTATACTATCTATAACAGAAAATGGTTACGGAAAAAGAACATCTCATTATGACTTTAGAGTTACCAATAGAGGTGGAAAAGGAATTATTGGAATAGTAAATTCATCAAGAAATGGAAATGTATCATCTTCATTTCCAGTGTTTGAAGGTGACCAAATATTAATTTCTACAAACAAAGGAAGAGTAATAAGAACAGCCGTAAAAGAAATTAGAGTTGCAGGCAGAAATACTCAAGGTGTAAGAATAATTAAACTTTCTGGAGATGAAAAAGTTGTTTCAGCAATCAAACTTGATGATAATTTAATTTAATGAAAAATGTTGCTATATATCCTGGTACTTTTGATCCGATAACGTTTGGACATATTGATGTTATTAAAAAAGCTTTAAAATTTGTTGAAAAGGTTGTTGTTGCAATATCTGATGGTAATCAAAAAAATTTTTTATTTCCTATAGATGAGAGAGTAGAAATTGTAAAAAAAGCTTTATTCTCTGATTTAAAATTTAAAAATAAAAACATAGAAGTTATAACTTTTAATTCATTGACAACAGAATTATGTAAAAAATATAAGTCCAATATAATATTAAGAGGACTTAGAGCTGTGTCTGACTTTGAGTATGAATTTCAATTAGCTGGCATGAACAGAAAATTATACAATAAAGTTGAAACAATTTTTTTAATGTCTGATGTAGAAAATCAAATAATCTCATCAAGATTTGTTAAAGAAATTGCACAACACAACGGTGATTTGAAAAAATTTACAACTAAAAGCACAATTAAATCTTTAAAGGAGAGATATGTTTAAATACTTAAATATTTTATTTTTTTTATTAATAACTTTAATCACTAACGTAAATGCAAAGGAGAATATAATGATTTTAAAATTAAAAGATGGTGATGTCAAAATTGAAATGTTTCCAGACGTCGCGCCAAATCATGTAAAAAGAATTACAGAATTAGCTAACAGTGGAAAATATGACAATGTTGTTTTTCACAGAGTTATAGATGGTTTTATGGCTCAAACTGGAGATGTAAGGTTTGGTAATTCTTCTTCTTCAGATTTTAATCTTCAAAGAGCTGGAATGGGAGGTTCTGATTTGCCAGATTTGAAAGAGGAATTTAATGATATTCCTCATGAACGAGGAACTGTTTCAATGGCAAGATCTTCAGATCCAAATAGTGCAAACAGTCAATTTTTTATTTGTTTTGAGCCAGCGCCTTATTTAGATAGAAATTATACAGTTTTTGGGAAAGTAATAGAAGGCATGGAGTTTGTTGATAAAATTAAAAAAGGTGATGGACCAAATGGTTCTGTTTCTGATCCAGATAAAATAATAAGTTTTAAGTCAGAATAATTTAAATGAATGACATTAAAAAAATTCAATTTTAATGTTAATCATACAGACAAATATTCTAGATCAGGCGTAATCGAAACTCATAGAGGAAACATAAATACACCTGCTTTTATGCCTGTTGGCACTCAAGCAACTGTAAAAGGTGCTTTCATAAATGATGTTATAAAAACTGGTAGTGAAATAATTCTAGGTAACACTTATCATTTAATGATCAGGCCTGGAGTGGAGAGAATTTCAAATGCAGGAGGCTTACATGAATTTATGAATTGTAAGCTACCTATCTTAACTGACTCTGGTGGTTTTCAAGTGATGTCTTTATCAAAATTTAACAAAATTGATAGAGAGAAGGGGGCAATTTTTCAGTCACACATTGATGGAAAGAAATTTATCCTTAGTCCGGAAGAGAGCATTAGAGTTCAAAAGGGATTGAACTCAGACATTGTAATGGTAATGGATGAGTGCCCAAAAAAAACTGATGATTATAAAAAAATTAAAAAATCTATGGAATTATCCATGTATTGGGCCCAGAGATCTAAAGATGCTTTTGGCGATAATCCACACAAAGGATTATTTGGAATTGTTCAGGGCGGACTATTTGAAGATTTAAGGATAAAATCTTTAGAAGAATTAATTAAAATTGATTTTAATGGTTACGCGATTGGTGGTCTTGCGGTAGGTGAATCACAGGATGAAATGTTTAAAGTTTTAGATTTCATAAAAGATTATATGCCAAAGGATAAACCTAGATATCTAATGGGTGTTGGCACTCCTTCTGACATTCTTGGAGCTGTTAAAAGAGGAGTGGATATGTTTGATTGTGTTTTGCCTACAAGGTCAGGTCGTACTGGATTGGCTTTTACTTGGAACGGCAGAGTTCAGATTCGTAACTCAAAACATCAAAATGATAATTCGCCTCTAGATTTAAATGTTACAAAATTTGATTTAAACAAATATTCTAAAAATTATTTAAATCATCTCTTTAATACCAACGAAATGTTAGCTTCCATGCTGCTCACGCTGAATAATATAAATTTTTATCAAGAACTAATGAGTGAAATTAGAAAAAATATTAAAAATGGAACTTTTGACGAGTTTCACGATAAGTACATTAATATACTGTAAAATTTATCCATTGATAAATAGTCAAAAATCAATATAAGGACCAGCGTTGGGCCGTTAGCTCAGTTGGTAGAGCAATTCCCTTTTAAGGAATGGGTCGATGGTTCGAGTCCATCACGGCTCACCACTAATTTACACAATTGGTGGATATTCAAGAGTTATTTGATTAATCCAAGTTGAAATATTATTAATTCTGTTTGTTGAAGAAGGGTGTGTACTCATAAATTCTGGTGGTTCCTTTCCTTTATTTGCTTCTCTCATTCTTTCCCAAACTTTTATTGTTTCTCTAATATCGTAGCCAGACAAAGAAGAAAAAATTAAACCAAGATAATCAGCTTCACTCTCCTGTTTTCTGTTAAAAGGATTCATTATTCCTATTTGAGATAGTAGACCAACAACGTTCTGTCCTGTAGTTCTGTTTACATCGCTTAAAACTCCACCAGATGCTATATCAATTATTTTTGTTCCAACATTTAGCAAAGTTCCTCTACTTGCTCTTTCTACAGAATGCTTTGCAACAGCGTGCGCAATTTCATGCCCCATTACTGCTGCAAGTCCATTATCATTTTTAGTTATATCAAGCATACCTGTATATACCGCTATTTTTCCACCTGGCATACACCATGCATTTCTAACTTTTTTATTTTCAATTAAAATATATTCCCATCTAAAATTTGTAGTAGGGTCATCTAAATTATTACGATCAAAATATTCAGATATAGAGTATTCAATTTTCGAACCAATTTCCTTAATTTTATTTAATGTATTTTCGTCTTTACTAAGCTTCTCTTTTTCTTTTACTTTTTCGTATAATTGTTCTGCTTTTGCATTAAGATTTGCTTCTGGAATTAACTTCAGCTGTTTTCTATCTGTAATGGGAACAGAAGAACATGATGATAATCCAAAAGAAACACATCCGCAGCCCAATAAATATATGAAATTTCTTCTATTCACTTTTATCAATAAGTATATTACATGTAATTATTAATCAATATTATGATATTAAATAATAAAATTTTAGTATTCTTGTTTGTTGTTGCCATTAGTTTTGTCATTTATTCAAGTTATAATTAAATTATGGCTAAATTAAAAAGAAGAGGAATTTCAATAATCGCTAGACTTAGAAACTATTTCATTACTGGTATAGTTGTATTAATACCAATTGGAATAACTTTATATTTAACAAAATTTTTTATATCAATTTCTTCAAATTTAATTCCTTCTAGAATAAACCCAAATACTTACCTTCCATTTGATATTCCAGGACTTGAAATTGTACTTGCGATAATTTTTATTACACTAGTTGGCGGTCTTTCTTTGTCATTTATAGGAAAAAAGTTTTTACAACTTGTTAATGATTTATTTAAGAGAATACCAATTCTCAGAACAATATATTCTGCAATTGGACAAATGACTGAAACTTTAGCACCAAAAAAAGGTCAAAAAAAAAGTGTAGTTTTAGTTGAGTATCCAAGAAAGGGTAGTTGGGCAGTTGGTTTTGCAACAAAAAAAAATGAAGGTGAGATTTCAAAAAAAACTAATTCAAACTTAATTAATGTTTTTGTACCCACAACACCAAATCCAACTAGTGGGTTTTTACTTATGTTTCCAAAAGATGAAATAATTTATTTAGATATGAGTTTTGAAGAGGCGTCAAAATTCATAGTATCTGCAGGAACTTCAAATCCAGAGGCTAAATAATATCGTTTATAATTGAAGCTCTATCATATAGCTTAAGTAGTTTGTAATATTCACCAAGTTTTTCATTATTTAGTTCAATTTTCCTAACTTCTTTTTCAGCCATATCAAAGAGATCTTTATGCAATATAGGATCTGCTAATTTAAATTTTTTAATACCACTCTGTTTGAAGCCTAATACATCGCCATAACCTCTTAATATCATGTCTTGTTCTGATATTTCAAAACCATCATTTGATGCTTTTAATATATTTATTCTTTTTTTTGCATTTTCGCTTAAATTTGATTTAAAAATCAAAATACAACTACTCTCTGTAGAGCCTCTTCCAACTCTTCCTCTCAATTGATGAAGTTGAGATAAGCCATATTTATTTGCATTTTCAATAACAATCACACTAGCATTAGGAAAATCAATACCAACTTCGATAACAGTTGTTGATACGAGAACATCAATTTTTTTATTCAAAAAAAGATCTAAAACATCATTTTTTTTTTCTTTTTCTAATGATCCATGAATTAATCCAATTTTATCTTTAAAATATTTTTTTAAAAATTTGCTTTTTTCTACAGCTGATTGATGATCTAATTTTGTTGATTTTTCAATAAGTGGACATACCCAAAAAATTTGATTTCCAAGTGATATTTCTTTTTTACAAAATTTAATAACCTCATCAATCTTACTTTCTAATTTACTGTAAGTTTTAATTTCTTTTCTATTTTTTGGCTTTTCTTTAATAAGGGTAACATCCATATCTCCATAAATAGTCATTATCATTGTTCTAGGTATAGGTGTTGCAGACATTACTAATACATCACAATTAGCTCCACCTTTGTCTGATAATTCTTTTCTTTGTCTTACACCAAATTTATGTTGTTCATCAATTATTATTAAACCTAAATTTTTGTAAATAATTTTTTTTTGAAAAAGGGCGTGCGTACCTATTATAATTTTAATTTTATTATTTTTAATATTTTCAGTAATATTTTTTCTTTTTGCGGGTTCAGTTTTACCAGTTAATAATTCAACATTAATATCTTTATCAAAAAAATTTAATGCAAAATTATAATGTTGTTTAGCCAATATTTCAGTAGGAGCCATAAAAGCTACCTGATAACCTGATTTAATAACATTTAAGGCTGCTATCATTGATACTATTGTTTTTCCTGATCCAACGTCGCCCTGGATTAATCTAAACATTCGATTTTTAGATTTAAGATCTTTATTAATCTCTTCTATAGCCTTTTTCTGATCACCGGTTAGATCAAATTTAAGTTTTTTAATATAACTATCTTTTGTTTTAATATCGAAGTTCTTTTCTTTTTTTTTAACTTTTTTTATTTTCTTTCTTATTTCAGAAGAAATCAAAAAATTAGCCATTATCTCATCAAATATTAATCTTTTAAAATAATTTGAGTTTTTAATTTTTTCTAAATCATCAGAGTGAATTTTTTTTATGCATTCATTCCAAGATACATTGTTAAATTTATTTAATATTTCTTTTCTATGCCACTCATTTAAAATAGGCATGTTTTTAAAAACGCTCTCAATTATGTTATTGTATTTTGTTATAGTTAATCCATCTGTAAGGCTGTAATTAGATAAATCTTTCAAATCACCATCTTCAGTCTCAGAAACTAATTTCGGATTAGTAATTTGATATTTTCCCTTATAAAAACCTATTTTACCGTATACAATAACATCTTTATCAATGGGTAAAATTTTTTTGATATAGCCTTCATAACTATTAAAAAAAATGCAATCTATTTTTTTTTCTGAAGCTAAACAGTTTACTCTGTTAGGTAAATTCCTGATCCTTGGGAAATTATATTTTTTTGGACACAATTTAACTGATTGCGTTTTTCCAATTTGTAAATCATCTATATTTACAGTTTTTGATGTTTCAATTTTTGATACTGGAATATGCCACAATAAATCAAATAAATTTGATATTTTTTTTTTGGTAAAAAGCTGAGCAGTTTTTTTTCCAATACCTTTTATATTGTTTATAGAAGATAAAAAATATTCATAATCCTGCATAAAATATATATAAAACTATATTTAATGAATTCAAATAAGCAAAACTTAATAAATAAAATTAGATATAGGGCTCAGTATAGAGGTACTAAAGAAATGGATATATTTGTAAATGAGTTCGTAAATTCAATAATAGATAAATTAGATATAGAGCAACTTAAAGACTTAGATGATTTAGTAAATCTAGATGATGAAAAATTAATTAATTTAGCAAATCAAACAAATATTAAAGAAGAAAACAAAGTGGTTTATGAACTTAAATTATTCAAAAAAGATTATTAGTGGCGGAGAGACTGGGATTCGAACCCAGGAAAGAGTTGCCCCTTTGCCGGTTTTC
>WTIW01000022.1 GCA_011526385.1 Pelagibacteraceae bacterium
GTTTGCAATTTTAAATGTGGCTACTGTTTACCAAATGGATATCAAAAAGATAAAAGTGATAATCGAACATTTTTGTCTCTAGAAGAAGTTCAAAGATTAGCAAAAGGTTTATCTGAATTAGGTGTTAGCAAAATTAGACTAACTGGAGGTGAGCCAACTGTTAGAAAAGATTTCTTTGATATTGTTAAAATATTGAAACAAAACTCAGGAATTAAAAAAACTGTTATTACCACAAATGGCTATAAGCTAGATCAATTGGCTGAACAAATCATTGAAAGTGGTTTAGATGGAATAAATATCAGTATTGATAGTTTAGATAAAAATAAATTTCATCAAATAACTGGTCATGACAGATTGGATAAAATTTTAAGAGGAATTGAAAAATTACAAAAACTTAACTTTAAAAATATAAAAATTAATGCGGTACTTTTAAAAGGATTAAATAATAGTGATAAAGATTTTAATGAGTGGGCAAATTTTCTAAAATCAAATGAAGTTGACTTTAGATATATTGAGTTAATGCAAACAGGAGATAATCTTGATTATTTCAAAAAATATCATGTTTCATCAAAAGTCTTTATTGATTACTTAAATGAAAATAACTGGATCATTCAAACATTAGGAAAAGATTCTGGGCCCTCAAAAAATTACATTAATCCAGATTTTAAAGGGAAATTTGGTGTAATAGCACCCTACTCTAAAGACTTTTGTAAGTCCTGTAACAGACTAAGGATTACATCTAGAGGAGATTTAAGATTGTGTTTATTTGGAAATACTGGAATAAATATTAGACATTTAATTCAAAGAGACGATCAAATTGAAGAATTAAAAGATTTAATATTAAAACAATTAAACTTTAAAAAAGAGTCTCATTATTTAGAATTAGGTGAGACAGGACTGACTAAAAACTTGTCAGTTACAGGTGGATAATGACTAATTTAAAAATAGTAAAAAAAGAAGATTTAAAAGATTGGGCAAAAGAATTATTTCAAAAAAATTCTTTTAACATGGTTGATGTTTCTTCAAAAAAAGAAACCTTTAGAAGAGCACTTGCAACAGGGAAAATTCATGTAGGACAAGAAGTGTTTAATCTTATTAAGAATAATGAAATGCCAAAAGGAGATCCGATTTCTTTAGCAGAAGTATCTGCTGTTCTTGGCGTTAAAAAGACAAGTGAAATAATTCCTCTATGTCATCCTCTACCAATTGATCATACAGCAACAAAAATTATCTTAGATGAAAAAACAAATTCTTTAGAAGTTTTTTGTGTTGTATCAGCTGTTGCAAAAACAGGTGTTGAGATGGAAGCTATTATGGGAGTAAACAGTGCTTTGATTACAATTTACGACTTAAGTAAAATTGTTAATCCTCATTTAGAAATTTCTAATGTAAAATTATTGATTAAAGAAGGTGGCAAAAGTGGATTGTGGAAAAATCCAGATGGCCTACCAGAGTTTTTAGAAAACATATTTGAATAATGAAAATATCTGTTGAGTTATATGGAGCTGCAAGAGATTTCAGCAAGTCAAGCAATTTAGAATTTGATTTTACAAAAAACTGCAAAATTGAGGATATAAAAAATAAACTTAATGAATACATAGATAAAAATTTTGCAGGAAATAAAAATTACAAAGAAATTATTAAGAGTTCAGCTTTTTGTTCTGAAAATGATCAATTAATTAGAGAAAATCAGGTACTCGATAAAAATCAAACAATTGGAATTATTCCACCTATAGGAGGAGGTTGATGCTTCATACAAAAATTATAGATGCATCAGTTGAAAAAATTGAAATTTCAAATGCAGAAGATTTTTTAAATTCTTCTAAATTTGGAGCGGTTATTTATTTTGTTGGAACAGTTAGAGACAATAATGAAAATAAAGAAGTAACAGGTATCACCTATGATGCTAAAGATTCGATGGTGATTAAAAGTTTTGAAGAAATTTATGAAGATGCAGAAAGCGAATTAAATATTAAAAATAAAGCTGTATTTATAGAACATGTAAAAGGTTATGTCGGACTTTCTGAAAAAAGTATTATTATTGGTGTTGCTTGTAAGCACCGTGATGAGGCATATCGACTATCAAGGTTTATTATAGAAGAAATTAAAAAAAGAACACCTATATGGAAAAAAGAACATTATAAAAATGAAGAAAGCGAATGGTTAAAAGGAGTTTCCTTAACACAATGAAGTTAAATAAATTTAAATCTTCAGAAATTACACCTGAAAAAGTTTATAAAAATAGAAGAAAGTTTCTTAAAGACATGGGAATTGTTACAGGAACAGCTCTTCTTTCTCAAAATATTATGAGCTCTGCTCTCTCTTATACTCCTGAAACTGAGAGAAAAATTACTGATTACAAATATGCTACGACCTACAATAATTACTATGAATTTGGCACTGGAAAGTCAGACCCACATAAAAATTCTCAAGATTTTATTACAAAACCTTGGGAAATTACAATTGATGGAGAAGTAGAAAAGAAAATCACTTTATCGGTTGATGAGATAATAAATATGTTTCCAAGCGAGGAAAGGGTTTATCGATTTAGGTGTGTTGAAGGATGGTCCATGGTCATACCTTGGTTGGGTTTCCCACTTAATAAATTATTAAATAAAGCTCAGCCAACAAGTAAAGCAAAGTATGTAAAATTTACTTCAGTATTTGATCCTGAACAAATGAAAGGTCAAAGGTTTCCTGTTTTGGATTGGCCTTATAAGGAAGGTTTAAGGATTGATGAAGCAATGCATCCATTAACATTAATGGTAACAGGCTTATATGGAAAAGAACTTCCAAATCAAAATGGAGCACCGTTAAGATTAATTGTTCCTTGGAAGTATGGATTTAAGAGTGCAAAAGCAATTGTAAATATTTCTTTTGTTGAAAAAATGCCCACTTCATCTTGGATGAAAGCATCACCACATGAGTATGGATTTTACTCAAACGTTAATCCAAATGTTGCACATCCTAGATGGTCTCAAGCAACTGAAAGAGTTATAGGTGAAAATGTATTTGCACCAAGAATACAAACATTGATGTTTAATGGTTATGGAGATGAAGTTGCAAGTCTTTATGACGGAATGGATCTTAGAAAAAATTACTAATTAAATGCAAAAAATTTTCAAGCCTGCAGTTTTTATGGCATGCTTAATTCCTTTTATTGTAATTACTTATCAAATATTTTTTAATAAACTTGGTGCTGAACCTGTAAAAGAAGTAACTCACCATACCGGTAATTGGACTTTAAGATTTATTTTAATATCACTTGCAATGACACCGCTTAGAAATATCACTAATTCTTTAGTGTGGACTAGATATAGAAGAATGTTTGGTTTGTTTGCTTTCTTTTATGCATCGCTTCATTTGTTAACTTATGTTGGATTAGATTATAGATTTAATTTAGATCCAATTTTTGATGATGTTTTAAATAAAAAATATATTTTTATTGGTTTTGCTGCTTGGTTGTTAATGATCCCTTTAACAATTACTTCTAATCAATGGATGGTAAAAATACTTAAACAAAATTGGAAAAAACTTCACAGATTATCTTATTTAATTGGAATCTTTGCGGTGCTTCACTTTATTTGGTTATCTAAAACTATATTCTTTGAACCTTTAATCTATTTAATAATATTAATTATTCTTTTAGTTTTTAGATTAAATTTTTTAAAGCTTATGTTTAAAAAAAGTCCAGTAAACTAAAAAGATACCAAGAACAATCGCGCCAAATAAATATCCATAATCAATTTTTTTTTCTTCATTTTCTGGCTTCTTGTCTTTTTTTTGTTCATCTTCCATATTTTAAGATTATATTAATTTCATGGATGAAAAAATAAAAAACGAATTACAATCAGCTGCTTTTGAAAGATTAATTCAACATTTAAGAGATAGAAAAGATGTACAAAACATCGATTTAATGAATTTAGCTGGATTTTGCAGAAATTGCTTATCTAAATGGTACAGAGAAGAAGCTCAAAAAAAAGGTATAGAAATTTCTGATCCTGATGCTCGAGAGCATGTATATGGTATGCCCTACTCTGAGTGGAAAGAAAAATATCAAAAGTAAACTTAGATTAGTTTTTAATGCTAGCTTATTTAAGTTTATTTTCATTTTCTTTTTTAGCAGCAACAATTCTTCCCTTCTCCTCTGAAGTAATACTTGCAACTTTACTTGCAACTGAAAATTATAATAAGATTTTACTCTTATTCTTTGCAAGTTTTGGCAATATACTTGGATCCTCATTCAACTGGGTTTTAGGAATTTATTCATTAAAGTTTCAGGATAAAAAATGGTTCCCATTTAAAAGATCTCAAATTGAAAAGGCATCTAAATGGTTTAACAAATATGGAAAGTGGTCTTTATTATTTGCTTGGGTTCCTGTTGTAGGCGATCCATTAACCTATATTGCAGGCACTATGAAAATAAGATTTTCTGTTTTTATTTTGCTCGTGAGTATTGGTAAAATTGGAAGGTATCTTTTTATTTCTCTTTTAATCTAGGAAGTAATTCAACAAAATTACATGGTTTATGTTTAATATTTAGTTGATGAACTAAAATCTTATCCCATGCATCGGTAACACCACCTGAAGATCCAGGTAGTGCAAACACGTATTTTCCTTTAGCTAACACAGCACAAGCTCTAGATTGAATAGATGAAGTACCAACCGTTGATAAACTAATATATCTAAAAATTTCTCCAAATCCTGGGATATGCTTATCTGCAATATCATTGATTGCCTCTGGTGTTATATCTCTTCCAGTTAATCCTGTTCCACCAGTAGTAATAATGACATCAATTTTTTTCTTCTTAAGCCATCCTTTTAATATTTTTTTAATATCTTTTTTGCTGTCTTTACAAATTTCTCTTTCAACCAAATTATGTCGAGCTTTCTTAATTTTTTTTACCAATATATTTCCAGATTTATCTGTTTTTAAAGTTCTGGTATCTGTTACAGTTAAGAGTGCTATATTTACTTTCATATTTTTAAAATGATTATATTACCAATTTTATTTTTTGTAACTGCAATAATCTATGCGAGTGTTGGTTTTGGTGGAGGATCAACTTATTTAGCTCTTCTTCTTTTGTGGGATGTTCCTTATTATATTTTTCCAATTATTGCTCTTGCTTGCAATATTATTGTCGTATCTGGAAATTCATTTAATTATATTAGAGTTGGTAACTTAAATATCAAACTTCTTCTTCCCTATTTATTGGGATCAATACCTTTTGCTTTTATAGGGGGATCTATTGAAATTGATAAAAATATATTTGAAATAATATTATTTGTTGTGCTTGCTGTGGCAGGTTTACTTTTGTTATTTAATTTTAAATCATACGGAAACCATTCAAAAATATATAAATCCCTTCCTTTATTTTTTTCTATACCAATAGGAATTATTTTAGGATTTGTATCTGGTATTGTTGGAATTGGTGGTGGAATATTTTTAAGCCCTATACTTTACTTGTTAAAAGCTGCAAACCCAAACCACATAACAACAACGGTTTCTTTATTTATTTTAATTAACTCAATTTTTGGAATATTTGGACAGATTACTAAAGATATTAATCTACATGAAATTACCAATTATCTTTATTTATTAATCGCAGTTTTTGTAGGGGGTCAAATTGGTAATTTTTTAAATATAAAAATTATACCAACAAGAATTTTAGCTCTTATAACATCATTACTTGTCATATTTGTTGCAGCAAGAATGGGTTATAATCTTATTTGATGTTTTTAAGTATTTTAAAAAAATTCTACAGACCCTTTTTAATTACTTATATTTTTTTTAGTGTAGCAATTAGTTTTTATCCCTCTTTTGATTTTTATTCCTTTAAAGGACAAATAATAATTATTACTGTTTCAATATTTAATGGGATTTTAGGAATTTTTGTAAAAAAATTATAGGACGTATGGTTCTGGTCTAGCGTTACTTTGTAAAACTCTTTCAACTGCAAAAACACTTATATCAATTGTTTGATAACTGCCTGTTGTAATTAGTTCTGTTAATGCTCTTCCAATACCTGGTGCTTGCATTAAGCCTCTTCCTGTAAATCCTGATGCCATGTAAACATTCTCATATTTTGGATGCTTTCCAACCACAGCATTATTATCTAATTTATTACAATCATAGTATCCTGCCCATCCACCAGTAAGTTTTAACTCTTCAAATGCAGGAATTCTTTGTGCAAGTGCGGGCCATACTAATTCTTCAAAGTCATTCCAAGCTGG
>WTIW01000032.1 GCA_011526385.1 Pelagibacteraceae bacterium
CTTTCAAAAGAGCTGGTGCAAATGCGATTGTGAGTTATTACGCTGATCGAATTGACAAAATAATAAAGTAATCACCTTAAAGTATTTAGAAATAACAATCTATTGTTTGGAAAATTAATATTATTTGGTTTTAAAATTGTTTTATCTAGATAATCATTAACTAACTTCAAACCTTTTAGTAAAATTTTAATATCTTCAACCTCTTTATCTTTTTCAATAAGAAAGTTTGGAACATATTTTTTTTCATTTGATGATGAAACATAGTAAACAGTTTCGTTATTTTCAGTATCTTTCTCTACTAAGTTTTCTAATTCTAAATCATAACCTAATATTTTGAGTAATTCTAATTCCCAAAAAATATATTTTTTTAACCAATTTTTATCTTGTAAAATTAAAAAAAAATTCTGAATTATGAAAAAAACTTTTTCATTTGATTGTGCGTCTGCTGTTAAAATTTTAATCAAATTCATTGCAGAAGTTAAGCATGATAATTTTTGTCTATCATCAAAATACAAAGGGCTGTAAGCATTTAAAATTTCAACTTTAAAATAGCCAATCCTATTTTCATTTTTTGAATTATAATTAACATGCAACTTATTTCCTATTTGCAGATAATTTTTAATTTTTTTTGATGTTCCACCAAATATGATGCCTGATACTTTACCTTTTTCTTTGGTGAAAATTTCTACAATTAAGGAGTTTTCGTTATATCTATTTTTACTTATCAAAAAACCTTCATCAGACCAATTCATATTATTTATTGAAACTATTTAAACACTCTGTAGCTGCACTTTGCTCGGCATTTTTTTTGGAATTGCCAATGCCAATAAAGTATTTTGTATTGGGTAATTTTACTCCTACTTTAAATACAGGTTTGTGTCTTGGACCAGTATTTGAGATTAATTTATATTTAGGAAGACTTTTAAATTTTTTTAATGTTTGTTCTTGTAACTTGGTTTTGGCATCAATTTCGGTAACAACACTATCGCTAATTTTTGCTTCCCACTGCTTTAAAATAAATTTTTCAACAATATTAAAGCCTTTATCGAGATAAATTGCTCCTATTAAAGCTTCACAACTATCTGCAATAATTTTATCTTCAATTTTTATTTTTTTATTTCTTGGATTAAAAGTTTTAATATATTTTTCTAAATTAATTGATTTTGCAATTTCAAGACAAGATTTTTTATTAACAAGTGAAGCAAATTTCTTATCAAGTATTCCCTCTTTTTCATTGGGATAAATTTCTAATAATTTTTTAGCCATGACCAGTCCTAGTACACGATCACCTAAAAATTCAATTTTCTCATTATTTTTAGAGGAATTAAAACTTTTATGAGTAAGAGATTGGTCTAATAAATTTTTGTTTTTAAAAACTATATTTATTTTTTTTTCTAGTTCTTGATGCTTTATTTTCATTAATTAATAACATTAAAGGTTCTTTTAAATCTTATAGATTTATGCCATTTCCAAAATTCAATAAAACTTCCTATTTTTTTATCAGATGAAAAAAAAATAAATTGAGCCTTACCAACCAGGTTATCTTTATGAACATAACCAACACTTGAAAGAAATCTGCTATCTTTAGAGCAATCCCTATTATCACCTAAAAAGAAATAATGATCATCTGGAACTGTAAAAACATCTGAATTTTGATAGGTATAATTTTTTAAATAAACTGTATGAAATTTTTTACCATTAGGTAATTTTTCCTCAAACTTTAAGACATCTATTGTTGTGTCACCACAATAAATTTTTGTTTTAAGTGGGATTTTAGATTTAAGTATTTCGCTACTATTTAAATATAGATTGGCATCAATAAACTGGATTTTATCTCCTGGCAGCCCAATTAAACGTTTTATATAATCTGTTCTATTGTCAGCTGGTGTTTTAAATACAATTACATCCCCTCTTTCAGGACTTTTAAACATTATTCTTTTACTAAGTATTGGCGGACTAAAAGGGAAAGAATGTTTACTATACCCATATGAATATTTCGTAACAAATAATCTGTCACCTACAAGTAATGTGGGTTCCATCGAAGAAGAAGGTATATAAAAAGGTTGCACTAAAAGTGATCTAATTATTACTGCAATTATCAAAGCATAAAATAAAGTTTTTATATTTTCTGAAAAAAATTTTTTATCTAGTTTCATTATGATTGAATAATAGCAAATGCTGTTGAATATTTTTTTTCATCAGAAATGGATAGAAAACAATTATATTTTTTAATTTTAAATTTATTTTGGATAATTTTGGTGATTTTTTTGTTTGTAACATAATTTGGTTTACCCATTTTATCGTTAACTACTTCTATATCCTTAAAGTTTAATTTCACTCTAAATCCGGTACCCAAAGCTTTTGCAAATGCTTCTTTTGCTGCAAATCTTTTTGAAAAAAAGGCCACTTTATTCTTTATTAAGTTTGATTGTCTTTGTTCTCTCACACTATAAACTCGATTAATAAAAGATTTATTTTTTATAGCTTCTTTAATTCTTTTATTTTCAATTATATCAACTCCAATACCTAAAATTTTCATTAATTTTTAATAATTTTTTTAAAATCTTTAATTACTTTGGGTAGACCATAAAATATCGACTCTCCAATAATAAAATGTCCTATGTTGAATTCCTCGATTTCTTTAATTTTTGTTAAAATTTTAGTCGTTTTGTAATCTAAACCATGACCTGCATGTACTTCTATATCTAGCTTAGATGCAAGTTTTGAGCTTTTTTTAATTCTATTTAATTCGCTTGAAAAATTTTTATGCGATTTAACATAATTAGCTAGTTTTCCAGTGTGAATTTCAACACAATCCACATTTAATTTTTTTGAAAGTTTAATATCATTTAAATTGGGGTTGATAAATAAACTAGTTCTAATATTTGACTTTTTAAATTTAAAAATTATTTCTTTTAATTTTTTATAATTATCTTTTAGATTTAAACCACCTTCTGTGGTTATTTCTTTTCTGTTTTCTGGAACAATACAAATGTAATTTGGTTTATATCTTAAAGCTTTTTTAATTATTTCACTATTCATTGAGACTTCAAGATTCACTAACACTTTATTCAAAGCACAAATCTCTTTAGTATCTAAATCATTTATGTGCCTTCTATCTTCTCTCAAATGAATAGTTACGGAGTCTGCACCCAATTTTATAACTTTTTTTGCTGCAAATACTGGATTAGGATGTTTTTCACCACGTGCATTACGCAGTGTTGCAATATGATCTATATTTACACCTAGTCTTTTCACTTAATAAATCTACTTCCTGGAGTAGTAATGGGAATTGATTTTAGAGATTTAGGTATATTTTTAAGGTTATAGCTAGGCACATCTATTTTTAAATGAGAAACAATTTTATTTTTTATTTTCAGAGATTTTTTTGTTGATCTGTCAATTATAGAAGCAAATCCAACAAGTCTTGCATTTGATTTTTTTATAAGTTTTACGCATTCCAAACTAGATTTACCTGTCGTAATCACATCTTCTATAATTAAAACTCTTGCTCCCTTTTTTATACTAAAACCTCTTCTGAGAGTAAATTTTCCATTCACCCTTTCACAAAAAATTGTTTCTTTTTTTAAAATTTTACCAATTTCATAACCTATTATTACACCACCCATAGCAGGAGCGAGTATTAAATCTATTTTTTTAAAATTTTTTTTAATTTTATTTGCTAATGATTTGCAAATTTTGTCAGCTAAATTAGGAAAGCTTAAAAGTTTAGCACATTGAATATACTTTGGAGAGTGTAGTCCTGAGGATAAAACAAAATGTCCTTCTAATAACGCATCAGTCTTTTTTAAAATATTTAAGGATTTTTTGAGTGAAAGCATTTCTTTTTTCTTCGTGTCTAATTATCTTAAATTTTATACCTTTTTGCTTTAGCTCTGCAATAAAATTTGTAAAATTCTTAAGATTTCTGATTATTAATCTAAATTTAAAATTAATATAGTTTGGATTTTTACCCGCCATCTCTAAATTAGAAATGTTAAGTTTATGACTTCCAATTAAAGAACTTATATCACCAAGTTGACCAGGTTTATCAGGTAATGAAATCCAAAGTGTAGTGTTATATTTTTTTGTTTTTTCCTCTTTTTGTTCACCTTTGTCATGCCAATATCTTCTAATAGCAGCTCTTGCTTTACCTGTTTTGGTGGTAGGTATCCAATGCAGAGATGGTGAACTATTTTTAGATGTGAGAATGTTAACCCTATCACCATTTCTTAATATTGTTTGTAATTCACAGTTATTTCCATTTACTTCACAACCAATTGCGGAATTACCAATTTTAGTGTGAACAGCATAAGCAAAATCAATTGCTGTTGCATCTTTTGGTAATTTAATTACAGATCCTTTTGGTGTGAAGCAAAAGACATTTTCCTGAAACATTTGAAGCTTTGTATACTCATAAGAGTCCTCAGGATTTTCATTTTTTTCAATAATCTCCACCAAATCTTTTAACCAATCATACTCTTTCCAACTTAATGAATTAAATTTTTCAGAAGATTTATATTGCCAATGCGATGCAACACCTCTTTGTGCAAAGTCATGCATTTCTTTAGTTCTAATTTGAATCTCTATAGGCTTTTTATTTGAACCAATAACTGAAGTATGAATTGACTTATATCCATTTATTTTGGGCGAAGAGATGTAATCTTTAAATTTACCAGGAATACAGTTCCATTTCTTATGAAATATACCAAGAGTTTTATAACAGTCATCAATAGTATCTAATATAATTCTAAAGCCAATGATGTCTGTTATCTGCTCTAATGAAACTCTTTTTTTTTGAACTTTTCTCCATATTGAAAATGGAGTTTTTTCTCTTCCATAAATTTCAGCATTAATTTCGTGATCATTCAATATTTCACTGAGTTCATATGATTGTTCTTCAAAAATATCTTTTCTATCTAATTTTATTTCATCAAGTCTTTTTTTTATTAATTTTCTTGCATCAAAATTTAAAATTTCAAATGATAAATCTTCAAGCTCATCACGTATTCTGTGCATACCCATTCTGTCTGCCAATGGAGCATAAATTTCCATTGTTTCTTGAGCAATCCTTTGTCTTTTTTCCGCTTTAGTAATTGCTTTAATCGTTCTCATGTTGTGCAATCTGTCTGCAATTTTTACTAACAAAACTCTAATATCTTTTGATGTTGCTAAAATTAATTTTCTAAAATTTTCTACTTTAGAATTTGATCCAGCTGTATTTTCAAAAACAGATATTTTAGTGACACCATCTACTAAGTCAGCAACCTCATCACCAAATTCAGCTTTTATTGTTTCATAAGTTGCAAAGGTATCTTCAATAGTGTCATGCAATAACCCAGTGGCAATTGTAGCACTGTCTAATTTTAACTCTGTTAAAATATTTGCAACTTCAATTGGATGTACAGAGTAAGGATCACCGGAAGCTCTTTTTTGACTCTTATGGGCCTTTACAGCAAAATTATAAGCTTTATCTAATTTTTCAGGATTTAAAAATTTATTATAATTTTTAACTTTATTAATTAGTTCATTAGAATTTAGCATAACCCTATTATAACATTAATTTAAATTTGTTTAATAGACCTAATGTCTGCTTGAGAGAGTGAAGAAATCAAGCTTTTAAGATCTTTTTTAATAATTGGATGATGCCATTCTTTTTGAATTTCAAAAAAAGGGATGAGTACAAAATTTCTTTTATGCATAAGTTTATGAGGCAAAGTTAATTTGTTTTTTACTTTTAAAATCTTTTTATTAAAATCAATAATGTCAATATCACAAATACGTGGATCATTTTTTTTACCTTTTTTTCTTCCTAATAAAATTTCAATTTTCTTACATATTTTAAGGAGACTTTCAGGATCAAAACAAAACTTTGCCTTGATAACTACATTTAAAAATTTAGGTTTTTTGGGGTCCGGCCAAGAAGGTGTTTCATAAAAACTTGAGATAGATAAAAAATCTAGATTATTTTCGCTTAAATGAGATTTTGCAATTTCTATATTTTTTTTTCTATCCCCTAAATTAGAGCCAATACCTAAATAAACAATCTTAGCTTGATTTTCTAATATATCTTGCCTTTTCACGGTTCCAGTCTCTACTCTTT
>WTIW01000063.1 GCA_011526385.1 Pelagibacteraceae bacterium
ATCGGAAAAAGATTATTTGAGACTTAACAATTCAAATAAAAAAAATATAAAATATTTAAAAGTAGATTTAAAAATTGAGAATAATAATAACTTTGAAAGTTATTTAAAAAATACTTTATGAAAAAAATAATTTATTTTATTGAATTTATAATTATTTGTTTTTTATTTTTTGTATTCAAAGTTCTTGGTTATAAACTTTCCTCTAATTTAGGTTTTTTCATTGGAAAAACTTTTGGACCTTTATTTAGATCGAAAAAGCTTGTCATTGAAAATTTAAAAAAATCAAATATTCAGTTAAAAAAAAATTATAATAACTCAGCAAATGAAATTTTTGGAAATTATGGAAGAATATTTGCTGAGTATCCATTTATAAAAAATTTTAGAAAAGGAAATCTTGAGAGATATATTGAAATAGACGGCAAAAAATATCTTGATGAAATAAAATCTAAAAACAAAAAGGTAGTGTTTATATCAGGTCACTTCAATAATTTTGAGCTAATGGCTATGGAAATTGAAAAGTCTGGAGTTGATCTATCTGCAATTTATAGGCCTTTAAATAATATATTTCTTAATAAAATAATGGAAAATATAAGAACAAACTATATTTGTCAGAAACAAATTAAAAAAGGTCGTTCCGGAACTAGAGAAATAATTGAAAATTTAAAAAAAGGTTCCTCTATTGCATTAATGATTGATCAAAGAGTAAGGGAAGGAGTTAAAGTTAACTTTTTTGGAAATCTTGCAACTACAACAACAATACCTGCACAACTTGTAAAAAAATATAAGTGCGAATTAGTGCCGATTTATATTGAGCGAAGAAGTAAATTTCACTTTAAAATGTATGTTTCTAAACCAATCAAAGTTGGTGAAAACAAAACAGTTGATGAAATTACTGAGTTTTTAAATACCGTTCTTGAAAAAATGATTTTAAAGAATCCTTTGCAATGGATTTGGACGCACGATCGCTGGAAAAAATAATTACTCTTTTTTTAAATTATCTCTTTTAACACTTGCTTCAATATAAGAGAAATAAGCTTCCTGTTCGTCAACATTCCAGTACGTTAGATTTTCTAACAAAATTTTTTTACCAGAGATTGCACAAACTACATGATCACCATCTTCTATTACTTCAAAATTATTTGGAAGATATTTTAATTTTGCTAACTTGTTTTGCATTTTTAAGATATATAAATAACTATATGAAAATTGCAATTCTTGGAAGTGGTGGAAGAGAACATGCTTTAGCAAATCAAATAAAAAAATCAAAAAAAACTGATAAAATTTATTGTATACCTGGAAATGCTGGCACCGGTGCTATTGGTGAAAATATAAATATAAATTTAGATGATTTTAATGGAATTTATAATTTTGTTAATGAAAGACAAATTGATTTAGTTGTAGTTGGACCTGAAAAACCATTGGTAGAGGGAATATCTGATTTTTTAAAAGAAAAAAAAATTAAAGTATTTGGTCCAAGTAAAAAAGCTTCACAATTTGAAGGCTCTAAAACTTTTACAAAAAATATCTGTAAACAATATGGAATCCCAACTGCAAAATTTGAAATTTTAAAAAATTTAGAGCAATCGATAGAATATTTAAAAAAAGTTGAATTTCCAATTGTCATTAAAGCAGATGGTTTAGCTGCTGGTAAAGGTGTTTATATATGTAAAGACATGAGAAATGCGTCTGAAGCAGTCGAGGAGATATTTAATGGTAAGTTTGGAAAGGCTGAAAAAATCGTTATTGAAGAATTTCTTGAAGGTGAAGAAATGAGTTTTTTTATCATTTCAGATGGTAAAACTTTTAAAAAATTTAATACTGCTCAAGATCATAAAAGAGTTGGGGTTGGTGATACTGGAAAAAATACAGGTGGTATGGGAGCATACACTCCATCAGGTTTAATAAATCAAGAATTAGAAAATAAGATTATCAACAAAATAATAAATCCAACCTTAAAAGCATTGAATGATATTAATGAGGAATATATTGGTTTTTTATATGCAGGTTTGATGATCAAAGATAATGAACCATATCTAATTGAGTATAACGTGAGAATGGGTGATCCTGAATGTCAAACAATTCTTCCATTATTAAAATCAGATTTTTTAGAAATCATATTGGCTTGTTGTGACGGAAAACTTGATGAGATAGATATTCAATGGTCAGACAAAAAAAGTTTATGTGTTGTCCTTTGTTCTAAAGGATATCCAGACACTTATGAGAAAAATATTGAGATTTCAGGGTTAGATAAATTAAATTTAGAAAACGATAGTTTTATTTTTCATGCAGGTACAACAATTAAAAATGATAAAACTATTGTAAATGGTGGAAGGGTATTAAATTTTGTTAGCATTTCAGATAACTATTTAACATCAAGAAACACCATAATAGATAAGATTGAAAAGTTAAATTGGAGTGGTGGTTTTTATAGATCTGACATCGGTTTTAAAATAATCAAATGATATGAGAATAATAGGTGGTTATTTAAAGGGGCAAAAAATTCTTATCCCTTCAGATAAATCAACTAGGCCTTTAAAAGATAGGGTACGACAGTCAATTTTTAACATTATTGAACACTCAAAAAATGAAAATTTAGATCTAAATGGATCAAAAATACTTGATTTATTTGCTGGAACAGGATCCTTTGGTATAGAGTGTTTATCTCGAGGCGCAGAAAGTGTAATTTTTTTTGAAAATTACTTAGATTCCAATAAAATTTTAAAACAAAATTTAGAAAAACTAGAACTTACAAATAAAACTCAAGTTTTCGATGGCGACTCCTATGAATTTAAAAAAAATCAATTATCTAATGACAAGTTTGATTTAATATTTTTAGATCCTCCTTTTAAAGATGATAAAATTAATAAACTTATAGATAGAATAAAAAAATCAAATATTTTGGATAAAAATACTTTGATTATTTTACATAGAAATAAAAAAACTAAGGAAAAAATATCTGACAATCTAAATATTTTAAGGGAAGAATATTACGGAATATCAAAAATTATTTTTGGAAGAATTTTATCTTAAAATTTTAAAAGTTTCTGTTTTAATTAATTCTACAGATGGCTGATCAAAAGGATTTACATTTAATAATTTACCTAGAAGAATTGTCTCTAATATAAAAAAAGTAAATAATTCTCCTATAGTCTCTTCATTTTTATTGAAAATTTGAAAAGATCTAAAAGGTATTTTTTTTTTATTAAAAACATTTTCAGTTGCAGTTTTCTGTGCATTTAAGATTTGATAAAGTGATTTATTTTTCAAATGTTCAAATTTTTTAAATAAGTTTTTATTATTAAGTTTTATTGAACTTTTTTCTTTGATACTAAAAAACGTAAAAAAATTATTTTTTGGGCCATCTAAATAGAGCTGCATCACACTATGATTGTCTTTTGGCATTGTTGATATAGTTGGTAACAACCCTTTTCCTTTTTTTCCTAAACTTTCTGCAACTAGCTGTTGATACCATTTGAAAAAATTATCTGAACTTTCGTCATAATTTAAAATTATAGAATTATTTTTTTTTTTAAGAATTAATTGATTTATGGCAACAATATTATTGATTAATAATTTAGAAAAATTTTTATTTTTAATTAAGTTATTAAAATTTTTAAATCTTTTCTCTTTGAGGCCCATTAACTCTGCTGGTAACATGCCAACTTCTGAAAGAACAGAATATCTACCTCCAATGAAATTTTTATGCTCAATTATCTCGGCTTTAAGTTTATTTGCAAGTTGAGTTAAAAAACTATCTTTAGTTTCTGTAATAAATAGATTTTTATTTTTTTTTTCTTTCAGAGAAATCAAATTATGATTTGTAATAGTCTCAAGGGTATTACCAGATTTTGAAACTATAATATTTATATTTTTTTCTTTATTTGTATTGAATTCTCTAGATTGAAGATTATCAAAGAAATTAATTTTTTTTGTAATTTTATCTTTTAAAAAATCATAAATCGCCTGAGTGCCCAAAATAGAACCACCCATACCTATCAAATTTATTTTTTTAAATTTTTTTAAAGAGCTAACTAATTTTTTACTATAACTTAATTGATAATCTTTAGATAAAGATTTTAGTAAAGGTATTTCAATTACCAGATTTTTATTCTTTAATATTTTGGCTAATTTTTTTTTATTTGATGAATTGGTATTTCCTCTAAAATTTGTAAATTTTATATTTTTTGTTAGCATTAACTATTGAATTTTCTTAAGTATAGAGCTTTCAATATCTGCTGGACCATCATCTTTGGTCTCCTCTGATCCTTCTTTAAAATCCTCAATATTTAATAATTCTTTAACCTCTTTATTATCACTAAATGTTTCTGGTGATACTTCTTGATTTCCTGGTGTAGGAAGTTTGTCAAAATCTGGGGGCATTGCTAAAGGATTTTTTTTCTCAACTAAAAATTCATCACTTTGATCAGATCGCTTTTTGCCTTGCAGGGCTTCTGAAGCGGTTTGACATGAGTATAAAAACAATCCAAAAAAAATTAAAAAAATGTTTAAAAATTTATTTCTCATCATTTGATTTATAATTTATTAATTCAGCAAAAATAAGACAAATTATTCCAACTGTTATAAAGATATCTGCAACATTGAAAATAAACCAATGATATCCTTGATAATTTAAATCAATAAAATCTGGAACAGCATTATAATATAATCGATCAAATAGGTTTCCTAGTGAACCACCAAGAATAGTGAGTAGAAAGTATACCTTAATGCCCTTTTCAATAAATACTAAATAAATAATAATTCCATTAATAACAAATATAATAAAGGTAATTAAATTATATGCTGTTGATCCATCAAATGAAAATAAACCAAATCCTATTCCTTTGTTCCAAACTAAATAAAAATTTAAAAATGAATTAATATAAATATCTACTTTATCTTTATCTTCTAAAATATTTAAAATTAATACTTTGCTAATTCTATCAAAAGAAAAAATAACAAGTACAATTAAAAAATATATAGATAATTTTTTTATTAAGGAGTTATTCATCTATGAGATTTGACAATTTTCTCTCTCACATTTTTTTGATTTAATTTTCCAGCATAAAGAACATTTATTTCCTAAAGCTTTTTCAGTAGTCACTTCAATTTCTTTTTCATTTTTTGTATCTTCAGTAATTTTGCTTTCAGAGGTAATGCAAATTTCTGAAAAATCTTCATCTTTTGCTGTTTGGTATAATTCTTGATTTAATTTTATTGAAATTTTTGCCTCTAAACTTGAACCTATTTCTTTCGAGGCTCTTTTTGTTTCTATGCTTACATTTGCCTCATCTCTAATTTTTTTAATTATTAACCATCTTGAAGATATACTTTCGTCTAACCAAGAATCTGGAATTTTTACAAAACCTTGGAGATGAATACTTTCTTCATCTTTCTCTTGATTGATAAGTTTAAAAATTTCCTCTGTGGTGAAAGATAAAATTGGCGCAAACCATTTTAACAAACATTTAAGAATTATATTTAATACTTTTATACAATCTGATCTTTTTTTGGAATTTAATGGATCGCAGTAAAGAAGATCTTTTCTTATATCAAAATAAAAAGCAGATAATTCAACAGTGCAAAAATTTAATAGCTCTTTATATAATCCATGAAAGTTATAAGAATTAAAATACTTGTGAAAGTTTATATTTAATGTCGCTATCCTGTGAAGCATATATCTCTCAAGATCAGGTAAATTATTAATTTCTAATTTTTCAAAATCATAATCTTCAAATTGGTCTTTAATGTTGCCTAGTAAAAATCGGAAGGTATTTCTTATTTTTCGATAAGACTCTGCGTGTTGATCTAATATGGAGTAGTCTATTCTAAGATCCTCAGCATAATTTGATGATGCAACCCAAATTCTAAGAATATCTGCACCGTATTTTTTTAAAATATCTTCTGGTGCAATAACATTTCCTAAAGACTTAGACATTTTTAAGCCTTTTCCATCTACAACAAAACCATGGGACAAGATACTCTCAAATGGTGCTCTCCCCCTAGTTCCACAAGACTCTAATA
Source organism: Pelagibacteraceae bacterium (assembly GCA_011526385.1). Classification (GTDB taxonomy): domain Bacteria; phylum Pseudomonadota; class Alphaproteobacteria; order Pelagibacterales; family Pelagibacteraceae; genus Pelagibacter. The sequence continues at coordinate 6,022 of WTIW01000063.1, forward strand.
ATGATGAATGAAACCAACCTCTATGTTGATCTGATCCCTCTAAATACATTGATGCTGGCCATTTTAAATCTT
>WTIW01000098.1 GCA_011526385.1 Pelagibacteraceae bacterium
ACATCAAATAAAGAACTGCAAAATTATAAAAAGAAAGCTGATATTTATTCATTAGGAATAGATGTAGTAAAAAAATTTATTAAAGAACATCAAGTAGATTGTGATTGGAATGAAAGTGGTAAATATTTTGCTTCATCAAAAATTGAAGATAAAAAAATTTTAGAAAATTTTTCAAATACATTATCTAAGTTAGGCTTTGAACACAGTTTATTAGGAAACAAAGAATTGTCTGAAAAATTAGGTACTAGTTTTTATAATATCGGACTTTACACAAAGGGTGGTATTCTACTACATCCAGGAAAATTAGTTAGAGCAATGGTTGATGCTCTTCCTGCTAATGTTATTTTGTATGAAAATTCCTGTTTGTTAAATTGGTCTAAAAATAAAGATTTCATTTATTGTAATTTTAAAAACGGAATAATTAAAACTAAAAATATTATTTTTGCTACGAATGGTTTCTTGAAATCACTAGGGATAAAATCAAATTATAACTTTCCCATTACTTTAACTGCGAGCATGACAAGAAGATTATCTGATGAAGAATTTAAATCTATTGGTGAACCAAAAGAATGGGGTGTACTACCTGTAAGGCCAATGGGCGCAACAATTAGAATGACAAAAGATAGAAGAATTTTGATAAGAAATACAGCAGAAGTCCACAATCCATTTGGTATGTCAAATTCCACTCTTAAAAAAAGATCTTTCAATCAGAAACTTGGAATACAAAAAAGATTTCCACAATTACCCAATGATATAATTAAATCATCTTGGTCTGGAATAGTATCAAGAACAAGGAATAGTTCTCAAATATTTGAAAAAATTGATAGTAATATTTTTGCTGCTGGTTGTTATAACGGTTCAGGTATTGGTGTAGGAACTTTATTTGGTGAACAAATTGCTCTTAAAGCGATTAATGAAAGTACTAGTGAAATAAAAACAATAGAAGCGAGGAATAAACCTACTTGGTTACCACCGCAACCATTTTTAAATTTAGGAATAAAAACTAGATTAGTTTATGAACGTTTGAGAGCTAAATCAGAAATCTAATTAATTCTAATTTTTTGATTTATCACAAGAACAGCACCAATGATTAAAATTGGAAGACCCATTATTAGATCATATTGCCATTCTAAATTTTCAAATATTGTTGAAATAATTAATGCTAAAACGGGCATTACAACACCAACATAACCAGCTCTTCCAGGTCCAACTTTTTCAAGTAACTTTAAATAAGATACAAAAGCAAATATTGAACCAAAAATTGAAAGATAAAGCAGTGAAGAGATGTAGCTAAAACTAGTTTCAAATAATAATTCAGCTCCTCTAAATTTTGTAATTATCAGTGTAACAATTGAACCATAAAACATAGCATATGCTATTGTTTGTATTGGAGGAAAATTATTATTTAAGTTTCTTTGGTGAACCATATTACCTGTTGATGCACTAAATGTTCCAATCAAAGCTAGAAACAATCCTATATGAGTTCCTTCGCTAAAACTAAAATTGAAAATTTCATCATTAAAAATTATCAAAATACCCACCATACCAATTGATGCTCCAATTAAAGTTTTTATAGAAGGCTTCTTTTTAAAATAGAAGGTTTCACCAACTATATTCATTATTACCACAGTTGAAAATACAATTGCTGGAAAAGCACTAATTAAATAAGTGTTAGACAAATAGAAGAAAACATAATTCACCGAATACAAGCAAATTCCAAAAAACAAAAACCAAAAATGCTGATTAATTGAAAATTGTAATTTTTCTTTTTTAATTATTAAAAAAATAAAAATTATAAATGAAGCTATTAAAAATCTATAAAATACAGATACCAGTGGATCAACATAGCCTAATTGAAATTTAATTAGATACCAGGTGGGTGACCAACAAAAAAGAGTGATTATAAAAAGAATAATATTATTCATGATTAGCTAATTTTTACACACGTATTCTATGAATAAAATTATCCTTCTGATTATAATATTATGAAATAACTGCTCTTACAGATCCAAGTTTATCAATTTTTGCTGTATATGTTCCTTTTTTTATAATAGGCACAACCCCAACTGTGGATCCTGTAAAAACATAAAAATCTTTGTCTAAATTAATTTTATCTTTTTTAACTTTATTTAAAACAAATCTTAATGAATTTATTGGATTTACATAAACAGCATTTGTGTTTCCATCTACACTTTGCTTAGCTTTTTTATTTGAAATATTTGTTTTTAAATTACCTATGTTAATTTTTTTAAATTTTTTCTTTTGACCAATCAAAAATTTAATATTACCTCCAAAGTCACTACTTAAATCTCCAAAAGAAGTAATACCTTTTCTTTTTTGCCTATATCCAACTACTTCGATACAGGGTGCCATGTGTGAAATATATTTAGTTACGTTACTATTTGTGAGCTTACCTTTTGAAGTGAAAAAAGTTTTTTTGATTAAATAACAAACTTCAAGTTCAATCCCTAAAGCATATTTATTTATTTTTACTTTCTTTCCACTTTTTATTAAGTTTTTTTTGAAAACAGATGCAATAAAAGGCTCTTTTTCTTTTAATTTTTTCATTAACGGAATGCCAGTTCCACCAGCTTTAAAACCTATTGTTGGATCTTTTATTTTGCTTTCACATAATTTTCTAAATTTGTCCGCCTCAGTAAGTTTTTTTGTAAATCTACTAGGTATAGGAGAGATAATTTTATTATTAAGAAAAGCATTAACTAATTTATCTGAAATTTTATCTTTAAGTGTTTTTGTCATAAGAATTTTTAATTTATTTTTTTGATGTTTGATTAATAACAAATATTCCTGAAGTTGTAATTATTATTGCACCTATAATAGTAAATAAATCTGGAACATCATCATAGAAGAAAAATCCAAAAATTATTGCCCAAAAAATTAAAGTATAATGAAATGGTTGTATTATGCTAGCTCTTGCATTTTTAAGTGCTAATATTTGGAAGTATATACCTAATGAAAAAAATAAACCAATTGGCACAAAGAAATATAAAGAATTAAAATTAACAGGTTGCCAAAAATTAAATGCCATTATTGAGGTTATAACAATCCCAACTAAAGAAGAGTAGAACAAGGATACTTCAGGAGCATCATATTCAGTTATTTTTTTTGTTGCGATTTGATAAAGACCCAGAAAAAAAGCTGCTAGCAATGGAATAAAAGAATTTACACTAAATACATCAGATGCAGGTCTAATAATTATCAAAACTCCAATAAAACCTATAAAGATTGCTATCCAAGTTTTGATTGATACTCTCTCATTTAAAATAAATACAGATAAGGCAACTATAATTATAGGTGCTAGTGCACCTATGCTATGAGCGTTCGCTAAAGACAGGTGTTTAAAAGATAAAACAAAAAAACCAGATTCTAAAATAGATAGTAGACTTCTTATAATTTGAAGTTTTAAATTATTAGATCTATAAAAATTATTATTGTTAGCTCTTTTTGCTTCTATCAAGCCTAACAAAAGCACAAAAGTATATTTGATAAATAATAATTGAAATATAGAGTAATGAATAACTGCAGTTTTTTGAATTGCATCAAGGATTGAAAATGAAAAGTAAGCAATTATTGCAAAAATAATTCCCAGTGTTTCTCTTGATTTAAATTTCATTTTTTTTGTTTTAATTTTATTTCAAGTTGTTATTGATTAATTCAGACTGTCATGGATTTTGTATTACTATATTTTGTTATAGCAAGTTTTTTAATAGTGATAGTGCCTGGCCCCACTGTTAGTCTGATAATTGCTAATTCTTTAAGATCTGGTGTAAAAGCAGGATTATTAAATGTTTTTGGTACCCAAGTTGGCGTTTTAATTTTGTTATTTTTATTAGCACTTGGATTTGAGATAGTTTCTCCTTTTCTAGAAGTGATCATTAATTATGTAAGAATTCTAGGTTCAATTTATTTAATTTCACTTGGAGTAATTACAATTAAGTCAGATATTGATTTAAACAAAACTCAAGTAACTAAATTTGAAAAAAAATATTTTCTCCAAGGATTAATAGTGATTTTAACTAATCCAAAAATATTTTTGTTCCTTGGTGCATTTATTCCTCAATTTATTAATATAAATGAACCTGTTAGCTATCAGATAATTTATTTTGGAATTATCTTTATAATTGTAGCTACAATATTTGATAGCTCATATGCATTTGTATTTGGCAAGTTTAGAGAATTCATAGCATCAAAATATTTAAAAGTTTTAAATAAAATTGGCGGATTTATATTAATTCTTGTTGGTATTTGGATGTTTTTTTATTAATTTTCCAAAACAGACATTGGGTCCAATCTAGTTTGAAACCAATTAATTCTAAAATCAAGATGAGGTCCAGTTGATCTACCTGTCGATCCGACGGTTCCAATAATATCTCCTTGATTAATTAAATCTCCAACAGAAACTAAAACATTTTCTAAATGTGAATATATTGTTGATATACCATGACCGTGATCCATAATTACTGTACCGCCAGTATAATATAAATCATCTTCAGCCATTGTAACTTTTCCTGAGCCAGATGATTTAATCATTGTCCCTTGTTTTGCAGCTATATCAATTCCGTAATGTGGCCATCTAGGTTTACCGTTTAAAATTCTTTGACTCCCATAAACACCACTAATTATTCCTTCAACAGGCATTATAAATTTTTGCTTAAAAAACTGTAATTCAGAATTAATTGCTCTTGCTTCACCAATTGCATTATTTTCTTTTTTTATTCTTTTATAGACTGACTCGGGTGGGGTTACTTTGCTTTCTTCTAAGCCATCTATTCTTTGAATGTTGTATTTTCTTTTTAAAACTTTTTTAGTTATTGTAGTTTTTTTTCCATCAAAGATTTTTGTAAAAGTAAGATCATATTTTTGATCTCTATCAATACCAAAAACAAAAAAACCATCCTTTGATACTCTTACTTCTTTTTTTCCAACAATTATCTTAGCACCAGGATTTGTTTTCCCTAAAATAAAATGACCTTGTAAGAATTTACCTTGAAATTCTATTGCGTTTGCAGTTGAAAAAAAAAAGAAAAATATTAAAAAAAATCTATTTATTACTGAGCTGTCCATCCACCATCTATTATAATTGATGTTCCAGTTATCATTGAGGAAGCAGGTGAGGCTAAGAAACAAACTGTTGTTGCTACATCACTTTCAGTTGCTGCTTTTCCCATTGGAATATTTCCAAGTGCTAGTTTTTTAAATTTTTTATTTTTAAAAAAATTTTTAACCATTGGAGTTTCTACAAACGTAGGAGCTACTGTGTTAACTCTTATATTTCTTTTAGCTAACTCTACACCCATACCTTTTGTCAAACCTTCAATCCCAAATTTAGTCATATTGTAAACATTTCTCCCACCCATACCAACATGACCTAATTGAGAAGACATATTAATAATAGAGCCAGGTCTCTTTTTATTTTTAAGCATTTTTTTAACTACTAATTGTGCAACATTAAATGCAGCTTTTAGATTTAAATCTACCAAGTAGTTCATACTTTTTTGTTTAATTTTTTCAAAAGGTTCAGGAATATTAGTTCCAGCATTGTTTACTAACACATCAATAATTTTGATTTTTTCTAATTTTGCTTTTAGATCTTCATAATTCATTACATCGCAAGGAACTTTAATTACTTTACCTTTAATTTTTTTAATATCTTTTTCTAATTTATTTAAATCAGATGGAGTTCTGCTTAATGCTATTACTGTTGCTCCAGCTTCAGCTAGTGCAATAGAACAAGCTCTCCCAAGTCCTTTACCAGCACCAGTAACTAGTGCGTACTTATTTTTAAGATTAATTTTTTGAAGATACATTAAAAGAATATTATTTTAATATCTGTATAAATCAACTCAACAGCTACTATTAATATTGCTAATAACCCAACCCATGCAATCCATTTGTATTTTTTTATCCATCCAGAAATTAATGTTGCAGCAGTTGCCATTAAAACAATCGATAGAACCAATCCAAATACAAGTAATCCATAATGATCACCTGCAGCACCAGCAACACC
>WTIW01000104.1 GCA_011526385.1 Pelagibacteraceae bacterium
ATTAATTTTATTAGATCTATTCCTTTATTTTCATATCTTCTCTTAATAGTATTCCTTGGAATCATAACTAAATTTAAATTATCTATAAAATCTTCAGTCCACTCTTTTTCTATTTTATCCTTTATTAATTTTTTTAAAAAAATCCTGAAGTCAGAACAGGTGATCATTTTTAATTTTTCGTTTAAAAGAGCCATAATAATTATTACCAAAAAAAAAGTTAGTAATCTAGCTCTAGGTAGCTAGTTAAATAATTGTTTGGATCGCCATCAATATTACTAACAATTACAATTCTTTCATTTGCAATATCTCTTTTGAGACAAATTTCTCCAAGATAATTGCAAAGTGGAGCATTGATATTTTTAGATCTTGCCGCAGGGTCACCATTATCTTGCTTCCATTCCATAACTTCATTAATATGATCTATAAGGATATTTCTCAACTGTCTTAAATTTCTTTTTGTGGGGTTTAAAATTTTTTCACACTGATCTATGGTATTGTCATTTGCAAGATAAACTTTTTGATCAAGATTGCACTTTTCAAATTCTGCTTTAAAAAATTTAAAAATAATATCATGACGACTTATATAAGTATTTTTTTTAGCACCTGATGTATAACCATTATAAGCAACAACACCTACTGCTGCGATAATACCTATAATTGCAACTACAACTAATAATTCAATCAATGTAAAGCCATTACGATTCATGCCTTTATTATTAACATTATTTTAAAATATTTTAATATAAATGATGATTAATATGAGTTTATTTTTTAATAGTATTTAGGTTTTAAATAAAAATCATTTCTATCCATTGTTATAATTTCAAGATTGATTTTTTTTTGACTTCTTTCAATTTCAAAATTTAATTTTGATCCTGGTCCTCCACTCGACCAAACAGTTTTATAGAAATCTTCCATATCTTTGATTTTTTTATTGTTAATTGAGAGAATTATATCTTTTTCCATAATCCCAGCTTTAGCGGCTGGCCCATTTTCATTAACTCTTGTTACGCTAATTTTTCCAGAATTTATTTGAGAACTTAAACCCATATAAGGTTTTATATCTTTTGTTCTTCTTCCATTTTGAATTAAGTCATCAAATATTGGCTTTAGATCGTTTATTGGAATAAAAAGATTTCCAGGTGAAAGCATTCCTTCTACATAAGCCTCCGTTACATATAATGATCCAATCCCTAAAATTTTTCCGTATTGATTTATAAGTGGAGCCCCAGCCCAAGAATGGTTCATTGGAAATGTGTATATTGGTTTATCTAAAAAATATTCCCACCATCCAACAAATGGTCTACGTGATACCATATTTGCTGCTGATGGTTTTCCTTCATTTAAATGGGGAATAATAAACAACATTTCTTCTTTTGTTAATTTATCAGAGTCACCAAACTCTAATGCATCAAGTTTTAATGGAATAGCTGTTTTTAAAATACCAAAACCAGTTGTAGAGTCGTAACCTGCTAGTTCTCCAGGAATTTTTTTTCCATCAGATAAAGTAATATTAATATTTTCTGCCTCAACAACAATGTAACCAATTGTTAAAATATGATTATCATCAATTATAACACCAGAACCTTTTCTTTGAGTGCCTAGTGCCTCAGCAGTTCTTGCTTCAGGAGGTATAAAACTTTCAACCTGCACAACTGAATTAAAGATTTTTTGTAATTGATCGGCAGTTTCAATTTTATTTTCTAATGCACTTATGGATGAATATGAAAAAAAATATATAGCAAGTATATAAAATAGTTTTCTCAAAGTTATCGGGATTCTATAAAAAGATCAGGTTGTATTCAAATTATATATTTTAATTTAAGTTAAATAAATTACTTGAATACAACCTCTTCAATTATTAGCTTTTATTTATAAGGAGGAGAAATATGATTATAGTTTCACCACCTGATACTTAGCTGGTGATTTTTCAAGAAAACACAAAAAATATAAATCCATTTGATGGATTAAGCCAAAGGGCAATATAAGGGGAGCTCTTTTGGAAATTGCAAAAGGGCGAACCCCTAAAAAAATTATTTTAATTCGTAAACATCCCAGGTGCTTTTTTCAGAAACACGGTCATAAAGCGCTTTTGCTCTTGAATTATTTTCTCGTGTAATCCATCTTACAAGGTTCCAGCCATTAGCTTTTGATATTTCATTTAATTTATTAATAATTTTTTCTCCAATTTTTTTTCCTCTATGATTTGGATCAACATACAAGTCGTCTAAAAAACCAATATACTGCCCTCTTAGTGGACTTGGCATCTTTCTATAATGTGCAAGGGCTACTAAATTATTATCAATTACATAACCTAAACCATTAACTTCATGATTTTTATCGTGTACCCAATTCCAAACTGTATTTAGAATTTTTTCATTCATCTCTACTTTGTAAAATTCTGCATAACCTCTGTAGAGTTTTTTCCAATTTTCTTTATCCTCTAATTTAATTTCTCTGATCATAATTTTTATTCATAAATTCTTTTATTCTTTTTGTGCCCTCAATAATATCTTCTGTGCTTCTTGCGTATGAAAATCTTATGGTGGATGATCCTCTTTTTTGATCAAAATCTAAACCAGGTGTAATTGCAACACCAACCTCATCTAACATTTTTTTACAAAAAGATAGGCTATCATTGCTAAATTTTGATATATCGACATATATATAAAATGCTCCATCAGGTGGTGAAAAAGTTTCAAATCCTGCTTTTGGTAACTCATTAAGTAAAATCTCTCTATTTTTTGTATAAACTTCAACGTTTTCTTTGAGTTCTTCGTTTGCATCCAATGCTGCAAGTGCAGTTATTTGACTTACATGAGGAGGACAAATAAATAAATTTTGAGCAACTCTTTCAACTTGTCGAATATGATTTTCAGGAACAACCATCCAGCCTATTCTCCAACCTGTCATTGAAAAAAATTTAGAAAATGAATTTATAACGTAGCAATTGTTGCTTATCTCTAATGCAGAAACTGCTTTATTTTCGTATTCTATACCATGATAAATTTCATCGCTTATAAAACTAACATTATTATCTTTTGAACATTCCATTAATTTTTTTAAGGAATTTTTATCTAGCATCGAGCCTGTTGGATTTGCAGGCGATGCAACTAAAAGTCCATTAAGATTATTTTTAATTATATCATCTGCAATAGGTTGAAATTTATTCTCTAATTCTGTTTGAATATCTACCGCAACAAGGTTTTGTGCTTTTAAAATTTGTCTATAACTTGGGTATCCGGGTGAACCTATTCCAACTCTGTCACCAGCATCAAATAAAGTTGCAAAAGAAAGGATAAAGGCTCCAGAAGATCCAGTTGTTACAATTACTCTTTCAGGGTTTAAATCTAAATTATACCATTCACCATAAAGTTTAGAAATTCTATTTCTTAAATCTGGCAATCCAAGCGATACTGTATAACCAAGATTATTATTTTGTAATTCTTTACTTAAAATATTTTTTGCCAATCTTGGAGCTGGAGTTCCAGGTTGCCCCACTTCCATATGTATAATTTTTCTACCGCTTTCTTCTGCTTTTCTTGCTGCTTCCATTACATCCATTACGATGAACGGATCTACATTAGATCTATTCGATTTTTTCATTACTTAATATTTTTGGTTATTTCTTCTTCGCAGAAAACTTTAATTTCTTCTATTGGTTTATCTTTGTATTGTTTTTTTTGTGCTATCACACATGCATTAATAGATTTGTCTTTGCTAAATTGACCATATTTACCTTTAGTGAAATAGAGAGCAATTAAAGCAATTACAATAAATATAAAAATTTTTAAATTGTTATTCATATTAAGTTTCTGATCTAGCTTTAATTCTTTCGTAAGCTAATCTAGTGTAAATTCCAATATTTAAAAAGGGTTGTGGTGGCAACCAGTTAGGTTTTTTTCTTTCATCTATTATTGATATTTCTTCCGAATGTTGATTTGAAGCCATTAAGGCTATTTGTTCACCAAATAATGTACCAACACCAATTCCAGATCCATTATAACATCCAGCCGCATATATATTTTTATCAATTTTTTCGAATATCTGTGAACTATTACCACTTCTGCAAACAATACCTGACCAACTATTTTCAATAATATCATCTGGTAAATTTGGAAATCTTTTTTTAATTCCTTGTAAATGAATTTTTGATCTTTGATTTAATTTGTATTTATCCATTGAAAAAGGATTTCTTAACTCAGCAGTATTCCTTATTAAAATTCTTCTGTCTTTTGTCATTCGAATTGTTGCACCCATGGGTCTTATTGGTAAAACTCCCCATTCTTTTGGGCTACCTATTTCTTCAAATTCTTCATCGCTTAAAGGTCTTGTCATGCTCGCTGTAAGAGTAATTGGAAAACTATAATTTTTTTTAACCTTTAGTGAACGTAAAAAGCCATTTGTACAAAAGATAATTTTTTTAGTTTTAATGATATTATTTTTAAATTTACATTCGATTGTTTCATTATTTTTTTTCCAACTAATTAATTCTGCATTTTCAATCAATTGAACATTATCTGGTAAAGTATCAATCATTGATCTTACTAGTTTTCCAGGATTTAGAAGAATTCCACCCTTTGTATAAACAGCTATTTTATAAAAATTAGTACCTAGCTTATTTGATAGCTCTGAATTATCTAAAACTTTATTTTCATAACCCAATTCTGACAATAAATTACTGAATGAATTTGCTTTTGTTTCATCTTCAAGTTTTGATGAAGCAAAATACTTTCCACATTCATTCCAATCACAATCAACCTGATATTCTTTAATATATTTTTTTATTGATTTAATTCCTAAATCATAAATTTTTGTTTTTATTTTATAATTTTGAAGATCTTTATTTGATGTAAACCCATCATTAAGTGTCGTATCGACTAAATAACCAGAATTTCTTGCACTACCTCCCTCACCTGCTAATTGAGCATCTACTATTGTTATTTTTTTTGAATTGTCTAATTCGGATAACTTTCTTGCTGCTGATAATCCTGTAAAACCTGAACCAATTATTAAATAATCACAATTTAAATCCTTAGTTAAAGTTTTATAACTTGTTCTCTTAGGAAGATTAGTTAGCCAAACGCAGGTATTATCGTTAATAATGTTCAATATCAAAATTATGTATAGCTTAGATACATAATCAAGAAAAATTTAATTTTATCTTTTAGCTTACTAAAGATTTTTGAGGCTTCATGTCCTCTTTTTTAATACCAGCAACGCTAACAGGTTTTTTCATTGCATCTCTTCTAAAAGGCTCACCAAGTTCCTGGTTCAAAATTACCTCAATAAATGTTGTAATTCCTTGTTTTTGATCTTCACAAGATTGCTTAATAGCAGCTGTAGTTTCTTCCATAGTTTTAACGGTTACACCTTTCAATCCACATGCAGTTGCAACTTTTGCGTAACTTAGTTCTGGATCAAGTTCTGTTCCAACAAAGTTATCATCAAACCATAAAATTGAATTTCTTTTTTCAGCTCCCCATTGATAATTTCTAAAAATTACCATTGTAATTGCTGGCCACTCTTTTCTTGCACAAGAACTCATTTCATTCATAGAAATTCCAAAAGCCCCATCTCCTGCAAAACCAATTACTGGTGTATCAGGACATCCAATTTTAGCTCCTAAGATTGATGGGAAACCATAACCACATGGGCCAAATAATCCTGGTGCTAAATATTTTCTTCCTTTTTCAAAAGTAGGATAAGCATTTCCAATTGCACAATTGTTTCCAATATCACTCGAAATGATTGCATCATCAGGTATTCCTGCTTGAATTGCTCTCCATGCTTGTCTAGGGGACATTCTATCGGCATCTCTTTCTCTAGCTTCTTTATTCCATACTGT
>WTIW01000033.1 GCA_011526385.1 Pelagibacteraceae bacterium
TTGTTAGCACTTGCTAAATTAAAAACTCCAGGAGAACTTGGTGCAGACATTGCAGTTGGAAGTTCACAAAGATTTGGAATCCCAATGGGTTATGGCGGACCTCACGCAGCTTTTTTTGCAACTAAAGATGAATACAAAAGATCGATGCCAGGTAGAATTATTGGTGTCTCTGTTGATAGACATGGAAACAAAGCATATAGATTGTCTCTTCAAACGCGTGAACAGCACATCAGAAGAGATAAAGCAACAAGTAACATATGTACTGCACAAGCATTGTTAGCAATTGTATCTGCTGCTTATGCAATTTATCATGGACCAGAAGGAATAAGAACTATTTCTGAGAGAGTTTCACAACTTGCAAAAAATTTTGCAGATAAATTAAAACAATCTGGATACCAATTATATTCAGATCACTTCTTTGACACAGTAACAATTGTTACAAAAGAAAAAACAGAGCAAATTTTTAGAAATGCTTTAGATCAAAAGGTAAATATTAGAAAAGTAAATTCTGAAATGCTTTCAGTTTCTTTTGATGAAAAGAAAAATGTATATAGAGCTAACCAGTTATTAAAAATATTTAATGCTGCAGAATCTATTAAAGAAAATCCAACAGAAAGTTTACCTAATCTTCCTGAAAACTTACTAAGAACATCTAAATACTTAGAACATCCTGTATTTAATTCTTACCATTCTGAAACAGAGATGTTGAGATACTTAAAAAAATTAGAAGATAAAGATATTGCACTAAATAGGACTATGATTGCACTTGGATCATGTACGATGAAACTGAATGCAGTTGCAGAAATGATACCAATTACTTGGAGAGAATTTGCAGAACCGCATCCATTTGTGCCAATTGAACAAATGGAAGGTTTTAGAACACTTTTTACTGATCTAAAAAATTGGTTGAGATCAATAACTGGTTTTTCAGGTGTATCTTTGCAGCCAAATGCTGGAGCACAAGGAGAATATGCAGGTTTAATGGTTATTAGAAAATATCACCTTGAAAGAGGAGAGCCTAATAGAAATATTTGTTTAATTCCAAGTTCAGCGCACGGTACAAATCCAGCTAGCGCACAAATGGTTGGAATGAAAGTGGTTGTTGTTAATTGTGATAAAGAAGGAAATGTAGATTTAGAAGATCTAAAAGCAAAAGCCGAAAAACATTCTGAAAATCTTGGAGCTTTAATGGTTACTTATCCATCAACTCATGGTGTGTTTGAAGAAAAAATCAAAGAAATATGCGAGTTAATTCATGATCATGGTGGTCAAGTTTATATGGATGGTGCGAATTTAAATGCATTGGTTGGAATAGCAAAACCAGGAAATTTTGGACCTGATGTTTGTCATATCAATTTACATAAAACATTTTGTATCCCTCATGGTGGTGGTGGACCTGGCATGGGACCTATTGCATGCAAAAGACATTTAGAAGTTTATTTACCTAATCATCCAGTTGTTCAAGATTGTGGACCTGCAACTGGAATAGGCGCTGTATCTGCAGCACCTTGGGGAAGTTCAAGTATCTTATCTATTTCATGGATGTATATAAAAATGATGGGATCAGAAGGATTAAAAAAAGCAACTCAAGTTGCAATCTTAAATGCAAATTATGTTGCAAACAGATTAAAAGATCATTTCCCAATTCTATACAAAGGTGCAAATGGAAATGTAGCTCACGAGTGCATTATTGATATCAGAAATATTAAATCTGAAACAGGAGTTACCGAGGAAGATATTGCAAAAAGATTAATTGATTTTGGATTTCATGCTCCAACCATGTCATGGCCGGTAGCTGGAACAATGATGATTGAACCTACTGAAAGTGAAAGTCTACCAGAGTTAGATAGATTTTGTGATACTTTGATAAAGATTAAATTAGAGATAGATAAAATTAATTCAGGTACTTTTGATAAAGAGGATAACCCAATTAAAAATGCACCTCATACAGATATTGAACTTGCATCAAATGAGTGGACGCATAAATATACTAGAGAAGAAGCTGCTTATCCTGCTAAATTCTTAAGAGCAAATAAGTTTTGGCCACCAGTTGCAAGAGTAGATAACGTTTACGGAGATAAAAATATATTTTGTACATGTCCAAGTATGGATGAGTTCAAAGAAGATGCTGCTTAATTTTTAATGAAAATTGCAGTTGTTGGTTCAGGAATCTCTGGTTTAAGTGCTGCATATTACCTATCTAAAAAACATCACGTAGATTTATTTGAGAAAGAAGATCATTTTGGAGGCCACTCTCATACAATTGATCTAATTTTAAATGAAAAAAAGATCTCAGTTGATATTGGTTTTATAGTTTTTAATCACAAAACTTATCCTAATCTAATTGAATTTTTTAAAGAAAATGAAGTTCAAATAGAAAAGAGCGATATGTCTTTTGCTGTATCTGTTAATGATACAAAATTTGAATATTGTGGAAGAGGCCTAAAAGGAATTTTTGCAAATAAATCTAATTTATTTGATTTATCATTTTTAAAAATGTTTTTTGATATTTTAAAATTTTACAAAAATTGCGATAAAATTAGTGAATACGAAGAACAAGTTACTTTAGGCGAATATCTTACAAAAAATAAATTATCAAAAACATTTGTTGATTATCATTTAATACCTATGGTTTCTGCAATTTGGTCTATGCCACCTTATGAAGCTAGCAAAATGCCACTTAAATTTTTTTTAAAATTCTTTCAAAATCATGGTTTGTTTAAATTGAAAGATAGACCGCAATGGTACACGGTTACTAATAGAAGCAGGTCCTATGTTAATAAAGTTTTAAGTAAAATTAGTGGTGAATATTATAAAAATTATGCAGTTAATAAGATCAAAAGAAGAGATAGCGGTATTGATTTATACTACGGTGATAAAAGTGAGTATTTTTCTTACGATAAAGTGGTACTCGCATGTCATGCAGATCAATCTTTATCATTGTTGGATGATCCAAGCAATGATGAGAAACAATTACTTTCAAACTTTAGTTATAAAGAAAACATAGCGGTTATACACACTGATCAGAATATTATGCCAAATAATAAAAATGTTTGGTCATCATGGAATTCTAGTATTGATAAAAATAATTTAGAAAATAATTCAATTACTTATTGGCTAAATTTATTACAAAATTTAAAATTTGATCAAAATATCTTTTTAACATTAAATCCTTATTTAAATATTGATGAAAATAAAATTTTAAAAAAAGTAAAGTTTACTCATCCATATTTTGATCAAAACGCTCTAGACAATCAAATAAATTTAAAAAACTTACAAAATAAAAGAAATACTCTTTTCTGTGGGAGTTATTTTGGTTATGGTTTTCATGAAGATGGAATAAAATCATCCATTGAAATGTTAAAAACCATTAATGATTAAAAATTCAAAAATTTACACAGGAAAAGTAATCCACAGACGTTTTAAACCCAAAGAACATTATTTCAAATATAGTGTTTTCTCATTACTAATTGATTTAGACGAACTAGAAGATATTCAAAAAGAAATTAGTATTTTTTCGTATAATAAATTTAATATAATAAGTTTTTTCGACAAAGATCATGGAGAAAGAGATAGCTCTTCATTAAAAAACTGGGTTTATTCAAATCTAAAAACACTTGGCATAGAAGAAGAAGTAAAAATAAAACTTTTATGTTATCCAAGAATATTTGGTTATGTATTTAATCCTTTAAGTATTTTTTTTGTATATGATAAAAGCTCAAAACTAATTGCTATTTTATATGAAGTTAAAAATACATTCGGCGAGCAACACACTTATGTTTTTAAAACAAATGATGAAAAAGTTATTCAAAATAGTTGTAAAAAACAATTTTATGTATCACCCTTTATTGAAATGAATTGTGATTACAGTTTTAAAATTTTAAAACCGGAAGAACAACTATCAGTAGTAATTAATCAATCTGATGAAGAGGGCAAACTACTTTTTGCATCTCAAGATGGAATTGCTCAAGAATTTAATAATAAAAATTTGATTATTTCTTTTTTGTCACATCCGTTGATGTCTTTTAAAGTTATTGCAGCAATTCATTATGAGGCATTTAAATTATGGATAAAAAGAATAAAATTAGTTACAAAAAAAATTAATTTAAGAAATAATATAACAATTGAAAATAAATGAATTTAACAAATTGGTCAGATAAAGTTGTATTTAGTTCTCTAAAATTAATTAAAGGAGGATATTTAATTTTAACTAATCATAATGGCGATAAGTTTTATTTTGGTGATCCACATCACAATTTAAAAGTAAATGTTAAAATTAACAAACCTGGATTAACTTATCAAATTGTAAAAAGTGGAAGCACTGGTCTTGCAGAAGCTTATATGCGTGGAGATTTTGAAACAGATGACCTTACAAATTTAATTGAATTAACAGCTAAAAATATCAAACTTGTTTATAAATTTTCTGGAGTTTTAGATTTTCCTTTACTTAATAAAATCAAGAGTTTCTTCATAAAAAACAACAAAAATAGAAGTAAGAAAAATATTTCAAAACATTATGATCTTGGAAATGAGTTTTTTTCATTATGGCTTGATCCAACTTTAACGTATTCAAGCGCAATATTTGAAAAGGAAGATAAAGATTTAGAAAAAGCACAATTAAATAAATACAAAAAATTAGTAGATTTAATTGCTCCAAAATCAGGTAACAAAATCTTAGAAATAGGATGTGGATGGGGTGGTTTTGCTGAATATGTAGGCAAAAATCATGATGTGAAACTTGATTGTATCACTATATCAAAAAAGCAATTTGATTATGCATCTGAGAGAATATTCAAAAATGGACTAAATGAAAAAATCAATATTCAATTTAAAGATTATAGAGATGTTAAAGAAAAATATAATTCAATTGCATCTATTGAAATGATAGAGGCGGTTGGTCAAAATTATTTGCAGAATTATTTTCATACAATTAAATCAAATCTAGTTGAAGGTGGTAATGCTGCAATACAAGCAATTACCATCGATGATAATCTGTTTGATAGGTACAAAACAAAAGAAGATTTTATTCAAAAATATATATTTCCAGGTGGCTTTTTGCCATCAAAGAAAAAACTATATGACTTGTCACAAAACAACGGTTTAACTATTGATCAGTATAACTCATACGGATTTCATTATTCTGATACTTTGAAAATGTGGAGAGATGAGTTTTTTAAAAAATGGGAAGATATTTCAAAACAAGGTTTTGATAATAAGTTTAAACGTATGTGGCATTTTTATTTGTCTTATTGTGAAGCAGGGTTTAAATCAAAGAATATAGACTTAATTCAATTTTCATTACAGAACAGATAGGAGATCAATGCATTTTAAATTTATAAAAAAAGCATTTTTATTGATAATTTTTCTTGGATTGATTACAAGTTGTTCAGGCAATCAATCTATGAAACCAGAAGATTTTAAAGATAAAAAACCAAGATTAATAATTGAAGAATATTTATCTGGAAACGTTAAAGCATGGGGAATTCTTCAAAATAGATCAGGCAAAGTAACAA
Organism: Pelagibacteraceae bacterium; assembly: GCA_011526385.1. Taxonomy (GTDB): domain Bacteria; phylum Pseudomonadota; class Alphaproteobacteria; order Pelagibacterales; family Pelagibacteraceae; genus Pelagibacter. The sequence continues at coordinate 5,514 of WTIW01000033.1, forward strand.
GACAATTCTCAGCTACACTAACAGGTAACTGGGATGGTAAACAATTAATTTTAGATGAAAAATTCAATTGGGATGATGGTGAAGTTCAAGATAGACAGTGGAAAATTACAAAAATAGATGAACATCATTATGAAGGAACCGCTGGCGATGTGGTTGGTAAAGCAAAAGGATTTTCTTATGGTCCAGCTTTTAAATTTGAATATGTTTTATTAGTGCCGGTAAAAGGAAAAGAGTTAAAAATAACTTTTGATGACTGGATTTTCATGCAAGATGAAAAAGTTGCAATCAATAGAGCAAAGATGACAAAGTTTGGTATTAAAGTTGCAGAG
>WTIW01000018.1 GCA_011526385.1 Pelagibacteraceae bacterium
AATTTAAGCCGATTTTGATAAATTTTACAACTATGGAGTTAATAATTAATACCCCTGGATTATATATACATCTTCATGACGCAGTTTTAATAGTCCAAGTGTTAATTGATGGGATAATCCAAGTAACTTCTAACTTCAAATTATAATCAAATACATCAGTGGACATAGTTTTTGTATTAATTTTAGGGGCGCTTTGGGGAAGTTTTGCAAATGTTTGCATTGTAAGGCTACCAAAAGACAAGGGCGTAGTAGGTGGAAGATCACATTGTCCAAAATGTAAGAAAAAAATTGTCTGGTATGACAATATCCCAATTATCTCCTATTTATTTTTAAATGGGAAATGCAGAAAATGTAAAAAACCAATTTCATTCCAATATGTAGTTGTTGAATTAATTTCATCAATTTCATTTGTATTAATCTATGTTTTATATGGCTTAACTTTAACAACGCTCTTTTTATTTATTTTAAGTTTAGCCTTTATCATTATATTTTTTATTGATTTAGAGCACTTCATTATTCCAAATGTAATAACATTTCCAATGATGGCACTAGGATTTATTAAATCTTTTGATCCAAATCTAAATAGCATGTTCCCAAATTATATAATCTCACTTGCTGGAGGGTTATTTGGTTATGGAATTATATGGGCAATTATATTTTTTTATAAACAGGTAAGAAATAAAGAAGGCATGGGATTAGGTGATGCAAAATTATTAGCAGTAATAGGATTTTGGTTTGGATTACAATCTATTCCTTTTGTAATATTCTTTTCTTCAACGATAGCATTATTATCAGTTGTACCAGCGTTATTAAATAAAACTAAGAAAATGTCATCACAGATACCATTTGGCCCATATATAATAGCTGGAAATTTATTATATTTAATTTTACAAAATAAAATTAATTCTTTGTTTTTACTGTATTAAATAATGTTTGATAATTTAATTAAAGAAGTTTCAAAAGTAATTGTAGGAAATGAAAACAAAATTAAACTTACAATTGCTGCAATTTTATCTGAGGGAAGTGTTCTTATTGAGGATAATCCAGGATCTGGAAAAACAACCTTTGCAAAAGCAATTACATTAAATTTAGGTTTAGGCTTTAAGCGAATTCAATTTACATCAGATTTATTACCAAGTGATATTTTAGGATTTAATATTTTTAAAAATGAAGAACTTAATTTTCAAAAGGGACCTATATTTACAAATATTGTTCTAGCAGATGAACTTAATAGAGGAAGCCCAAAATCACAAAGTGCTTTTTTAGAGGCTATGGAAGAAAAAAATGTTTCAATAGATGGTGCAACTTATAAATTACCAGAACCTTTCTTTGTTATAGCAACTCAAAATCCTATGGATAGTTCTGGAACTAGCACATTACCCGATAGTCAATTAGATCGATTTATGATTTCTTTTTCACTCTCAGAACTTAGCGATAAAGATAAAGTTTTAATGTTAAAAAATAATATTGATTTAACCAAAATTAATTCTGAAAAAATTAACTGGAGCGAAATTCAAGATAAAAAAAATAAAATTAATGTCAGTGATGAAATTTATCAATATACTTTAGAAATTGAACAGACAATAAATTCCCTAGATCAACAAATATATATTTCTCCACGTTGTCTTAAACAAATTATTGATCTTGGAAAAGGATGGGCCATGGTTAATTCTAAAGATTATGTAACCCACCAAGATATAAAAGATTTATTGCCTTATATTTTGAGACATAGAATAAAGTTTCTTAAACAAGAGGAGAAAGAGGACTTTGTGAATAACGAAATACTTGGCAAAATCAGTATTAAGAGATGATAGCTAAAGCTATTAAGGGCATATTTAACCATAAAATATTCGAGAGTATTAAAGAAAAAAACAGAACTAAAATTATCATTTATCCAAATTGGAGTGGTTTTGGGGTCGGGCTATTTGTTTTTTTCTGCTTTTTAATATCAGTTTTTTATGAGAACAATTTTGCTTTATTGTTATCAATCATAATTTTTTTCATATTTTTTATTTCAATTTTTATATCTAATCAAAATCTAAATCATTTATCAGTACTGTGGAAAGATGAGTATTTCATTGAGGCAAATAAAGATGAAAAAATATTTTTACAGGTTCAAAATGAGACTAATGAAAAGAAACTAAATATTGATGTAGATTATCAAAATAAAAATATCGGCAATTTTAATTTCTTAAATAAATTAAATAAAATTTATGTTCAGCCTTTAAATTATGAAAGAGGAACTATAAGACTTCAAAAATTAGTTTTAAAATCAATTTATCCATTTGGTATTATTAGAACAAAAAGATATTTTGATAGTAATAGTAAATTAATAGTTTTTCCAAAATTAATTCAACCCACTCAAGATTTACTGAACGAATTTAATATTAATTTAAACGGATATGCAATTGATGAATTTGATGGGATTGAGGATTATAAAAATGGAGATAGCCTTTCAAAAGTTGCTTGGAAAAAATCAACATTAAGAAATAAAAAATATATCAAAAAATTTGAAGAACCAGAAAAAGATAAAAAGTCAGTTTTAAATTTAAATGAATATGGAAATATACCCTTCGAAGCTTTATTAAGTTATGTATCTTATATAGTTCATTATTATTTTAAAAATAAAACCGATCTAACAGTAAAACATTTAGACCAAACCTTTTATCTAAATCAAAACGAAAACTCTTTAAAGCAAATTTTAAAATATCTAGCAAATGTTCAAAACTAATTTTTTAAATTTAAAATACTTATCTTTTTCAATTTTAATTTTATGTTTAATATCTATTTCTGAAAATTTATCTTTAACAAACAAGTTCTTTTGGCTTTTATTAGTTTTTGTAAGTATTTTTTTAATTAATTTAAAATTTAAATTTAAAAATATTGTAACTGGAATTTATGCATTAGGATTATTGTATGTACAGTTTATTTTTGATCGATATGTTTTTTCTGAGGAATTCTTCATACATTGTCTTGGTGTTTTATTAATAGTCAAATACGCTGAAATAAATACTAAGAATAATGAACTTTCTTTTAGTCTTATTTGTATGATTATAAGTGTTACAAGCTTAATAAATGGTCAGGATATTTTAAGTTCTGTAATATCTTTATCTATTATTATTTTATCAGTTGTAAATTTATATTTAATTCAACAAAGAGAAGTGATGGATTTTAATATTAAAAATGTATTAAAGTATTTAGGTTTTGGGTTAAGTATTTTCCCAATTATCATTATTTTTTATTTAATTTTTCCACGTGCTGAAATAAATTTTAGATTATTTAATCCATCTTCCAGTTCTCTTGGTATTCCAGACAGTATCCAGCTAGGATCTTTTGAGGAATTTTCTAATTCTGATGAAAAAGTTTTCACTTTAGTTAATCAAAATTTTAAAAAAGAAGACTTATATTTTAGAGTTAAAATATTTGACTTTATGGAGCAGGATAAATCCTGGAGACCAACTTCAGGGCTTTATTTTTATAATAACTTCAAAAAATCCCTTAAAATAACAAGTTTAGTTAAAAGTAATGATACCTACGATATAATTTTAGAGCCATATAAGAGAAGATGGATACCATCTTTGGACAATTCTAGACCAATAGGAAATACGGTTGGTTTTAGTCATGATGCTTACAACCAAGTTTATATCAGTCGAAAACCTATAGACCGAAAACAACAGATCCGATTTGAAAAATACCAAATTAATTATGAATTGAGCGATCAGATTAAAAATTATTATATAGATTTACCAGATACTGTTTCAAAGGATTTAGTGGATTGGGTAAATTTAAATAAAACAGGAAAATCAAACATCGAATTTTTAAATCATATTTTAGATACCTTTGCTGATGGAACTTATTTTTACAATTTAAATCCAGAAGTAAATATTGGAAATAATTATGCTGATTTTTTCTTAAAATATAAAGAAGGTTACTGCGAATATTTTGCTGGAACTTTTGTTTTACTTTCAAGACTTGCAAATATTCCAAGTCGAATTGTATCAGGATATTATGGAGGGGATCTTAATACAGTTGGTGATTTTTATGAGTTCAAACAAAAGGATACTCATGCTTGGGCAGAAGTTTGGTTAGAAAATAGAGGGTGGGTTAGAGTTGATCCTACATCAGTTATACCAGCGTCTAATGTTAAAAATTCTTTAAATGATGTTTTTAATGATGAAAGATTTATAAATAGTTCATTCTTCTCATCAAAAATATTTAAGTTAATGAGTTATTATATTGGATATGCTGACTTTGTTTGGACACGTCACTTATTATCTTATGACAACAATAAGCGAATATCATTTATTGAGGATATATTTAATTTAAAATTCTCAAAAATATTTATTTGGATTTTTGCTCCTGTATTCATATTTTTTATATTTAAATTTATATTTAAAATTAATAAATCAACAATTATTAATTTATTATTTAATTTTATAGTTTGGAAAAGTAAAAAAGAAAAAAAGATATTAAATTCAGATACACATCAGCAAATTATTAAGAAATTAAAATATCACACCCAAGATAAGTATAAATCATTTTTTAATTTGTATGAAAATTATAGATATGCAGATCAAAATATTGAATTGACAAAAATATTTAGAGCTTTTATGTCATCAAAACAAATATGAAAAAAATAATCTCAGCTTTAGTCGTTTTAATTATTATATTTTATATTTTAGTTGAATTTGTGGGAGATAGCATCATTAAAGGATCTCTTGAAACTAATATTACAAATACTTTAGACAGAAAAACTACCATTGGAAATTTAAGTATTAATTATCTAAGTGGAAGCGCTGAGATAAATGATTTAAAAATTCAAAATAAAGAGTTTCCAGGTAATTTAATTTTAATAAATAATGCATCTGCAAAATTAAATACTTCATCTATATTTAGTAATAAAATTGAAATTGAGGAAATTTTAATTGATGGAGTAAATTTAAGTTATTATTTTGTTGTAAATAGCAAAATGAAGGTAAATGATAATGTTAAATCTTTAGAAAAAACTTTAAATAAAGGAAGTTCAAGCTCTTCAAGTTCTAAAGAGTTTTTAATTAAAAAATTAAAACTAAATAATATTGTTCTTTCTGCAAAATCAGAAAATTTAAATATTGATCAAAGTATCAACTTTAAAAATTTGGAATTTAAAAATATTGGAAATACTAAGGATAGTAAGGACTATAAAACTGTACTAAAGGAAACAATTGAAAAGGCTATGAAAGATATGAAAAATAAGGTTTTAAGTGGCAATGTAGGCAATGCTTTAGATAAGGTTAAAAATATTGATCAGAATAAAATAAAAGAAAAAATCAAAAAAGAGCTATTTGAAAATAAGGATAAAGTTAAAGATAAACTTAAAAAATTACTTAATAAGAATTAAAAGTTTCCTTCTCTCCACGAAGATCTAATAGTTTCAACATCCTCTTGAATACTATCTAATTGAACAAGGTCTGTTTTATCTTGAGTGGATTGACCTGCAATGTTAGCAAATAATTTATTTCCAAACACAACTAATTTGGATAATACACCATCTCCAACATAGAAACATTTTTGATTTCTATTTTCAGCATCATTTGTACCAAGACGACGTGAATAATTGGTTCCACATTCATCATCAACAGCACAAACGAAAGCCTTACCGGCATCACACTGGTTGAGAGATGTTGTAGGTTCATAAATTGGAAAATATGCAACACCTCTTGTAACAGTTGGCTCTGCTACGACTTTTTGACT
>WTIW01000007.1 GCA_011526385.1 Pelagibacteraceae bacterium
GGAACTCATTGGGGTACTTTTGTATTATCATTAGAGCCAATTATGGAGCCAAGATCAAGATTTAAAGATAATGCAGAAAATTATGGATTTAAAAATGAAGATGCTCTGATTTTTAAAATTGGTGAATTTCAGTCTCTAAAAAAATTATTAAATTACAATTAACTCTTTTCCATTAACCACAAACTATCTTCACTTAAAAAGTATATTTTGCCAGTTTTTGGATGAACTTGAATATCTCTAATTCTACCAATTTTATTCTTAAAAATTAAATCTTCTTTTACATTTGATAAATCTTTAAAGATTAATTTTCTTAAAGATTGGTCTTTAAGCGATGTTATAAGAGCATGACCCTCCCAACTCTTAAATTCTTGTCCCTTGTAAATTGTTATGGCGCTAGTTGCTATTGAAGGGACCCAATATTTTATGGCTTTAGTAAAACCTGGTTTCCATTTAGGTCCAATAGGTAGACCCGAATAATTAGTGCCTCCCCATCCTAAAATTTTCCAACCATAATTTTCACCTTTCTTAATTTCTCCAAACCAATCACCACCTCTTGCACCATGGTTGCTTGCATAAATTTTTCCATCAAATGAAGAATATGTTAAACCTTGGGGGTTACGAACGCCAATTTGATATATTTCTGGCAACCAATCAGGTTTATCAATAAATTTTGGATTATCTTTTGGAATACTTCCATCAAGATTAACTCTTATAATTGTTCCAATGTGGTTAGAGGGATCTTGAGCAACCATACCACCACCTCTCTCACCAGACGATGCAAAGATAGTATTTTCTTTAATAGCTAATCTTGATCCAAAATGATAACCAGATTTTATTGGTGGTTCAGCTCTAAATATATTTTTAAAATTTATATTTTGATAATTAAATTTACCTTTTGTTATTGAGGTACTTGATTTTCCAGAACCTCTATCTTCTGAATAAGAAACATATACAAATTCATCTTTATATAAAATATCTAACAATCCACCTTGTCCGTCCACAAGGAAATCGATGTTGTGATTAATTGAAGTAACTTTTTTATTTTTAAGATTAATTAATTTTATAGAACCATATTTTTCTGTAACTAAAAGTTCATCATTATTTATAAATGTAGAACCCCAAGGGTTTTCTAAATCAATTAATTTTGAAAGTTTTATTTCAAAAGAATTTCCATTTGAAATTAATAAAATTAGTAAAAGAGAAGAAATTAAAATTTTTTTCACTTAAGATAATTTTGATCTTCCACCATCTACAGCTATAATTTGGCCTGTGACCCAAGAACTATCTTCTGTGATTAAAAATTTTGCAAGAGATGCAGAATCTTTACCTTCACCAATTCTTTTTAGGGGATGTGCTTTTGCAATGCCATCAGCCAAAACTTTATTCTTTAACATTGGTTCTGCAATTTTAGAATTTGTTAAGCTTGGTGCAATACAGTTCACTCTTATATTAGGAGCAAATTCTGCAGCCAAAGATACTGTCAATCCTTCTACAGCTGCTTTAGTAGAGGCTATAATTGCGTGATTAGTAAATCCTCTTTGAGCAGCAACGGTTGAAAATAATACTATTGATCCTTTATTTTTTTTTAAGTTTTCTTGATATCCTTTAATTAATTCTACAGCAGAATATAAGTTTAGTTTCATGCATTTATTAAAATCATTTTCTGTAACCATTCTAAAAGGTTTCAAGTCTATCGAACCAACACAATAGGCTATACCATTCACCTCTTCTATATCTGATTTTATTTTATCTACAAATTTCTCCTCCAAAACATCTGCAATTGTATAAGAACAATTAAACTTTTCTGATAAGGACTTAGTTTCCTCTACGTTTCTACTAACAAGATGGATTTCTTTTTCAGATGCGTATAGCTGTTCTGCTAAACTAGATCCTATTGATCCTGTTGCACCTACAATTAAATATTTTTCTGACATATTGTTTTAAGAAGTTATATATAGGTTATGAAATTATTTTTTCTACTCGGAAACCAGTTATTTTCGGAAAAATACCTAGAAACGTTTAAAAAAGACCACTTTTTTTTCATGGCCGAGGATTATGAATTATGCACTTACGAAAAACATCACAAACAAAAAATTTTACTTTTTTTATCTGCAATGAGGTCGCACGCAGATAATCTGAAAAAAAATAAATTTAAAATTGAATATTCCTCGATAGAAGAAAATTCCTTCAAGTTAAGTTACACAGATAAGCTTAAGAAAGTTTTAAAAGCAAAAAAAATTAATGAAATTTCAAGCTTTGAAATTGAGGATAAATTTTTAGAAAAAAAAATTTCTCAATTTTGTAAAAAAGAAAAAATAAAATGGAATATTATCCAAACACCAATGTTTTTAAACTCGAGAGAGAGTTTTAAAAACTATCTATCAAAATCAAAAAAACCTTTTATGGCTGTTTTCTATAAAGAAACAAGAAGAGACCTAGACATCTTAATGAAAAAAGATGGAAACCCTGAGGGTGGCAAGTGGAGTTTTGATGAAGATAATAGAAACAAACTTCCAAAAAATGTCTCAATACCAAAGTTTCCAAAAATAAATGAAACACAGCATACAAAAAAGCTTAAACCGATAATTGAAAAAAATTTTAAAGATCACCCAGGGAACACAAAAGATTTCTGGTTTGCAACAAAATATGATGACGTTGAAAAATTGTTAGATTTTTTTATAAAAGAAAAATCTAATTTGTTTGGTGATTATGAGGATGCAGTTGATCAAAAAGACAACATTTTATTTCATAGTGCATTAAGCCCATATATTAACTTGGGATTAATTACTCCAGAATTTGTCATTAAAAAAGTTTTAGATTTTCATAAAAAAAAGAAAATAAGATTAAATTCTTTAGAAGGATATATACGTCAGGTTATTGGATGGAGAGAGTTTATGAGGGGGATTTACCAAAATTATTCTGATGAAATGGAAACAAAAAATTTTTTCAAACAAAATAGAAAAATGAAAAAATCTTGGTACGATGGAACCACTGGCCTTCCACCTTTAGATTATGCAATTAAAAATGCAGTTAACTATGGTTGGTCGCATCACATTGAAAGATTAATGATCTTATCAAATATTATGAACCTTTGTGAAATAAAACCAAACATTGTTTACAAATGGTTCATGGAAATGTTCGTAGACTCTTCAGATTGGGTTATGGTCCCGAATGTTTATGGAATGGGATTATTTAGTGATGGAGGAATTTTTGCAACCAAACCCTACATTTGTGGTTCTGCTTATTTTATGAAAATGATGGATTTTAAAAAAGGAGAATGGTGTAACACAATGGATGGACTTTATTGGAGATTTATAAACAGAAATAGAAACTTTTTCCTAAAAAATCCTCGATTATCAATGATGGTAAGAATATTTGATAAAATGAAATCTGAGAGAAAAAAATTAATCTTATCTGAAGCAGAAAAATTTATTAAACAAAATACAATTTAGTGAAAAAACAAAATCTCCCTTCTAAAATTTGTCCAATTTGCAGAAGACCTTTCACATGGCGAAAAAAATGGAAATTAAATTGGAATAAAGTCAAATACTGTTCTAAAAAATGTTCTTCTAAATGAATTTTTGAATAATCTTTGGAATATAATTCTTAAAATTAAAAAAACCTTTGTTGCAGTATTGCCAAGATAATTGATCAAGATTTCTATATAAAAAATCTATCTTTAAATTATTTGAATTTAAAAAATCTAAATTTTCACCTACCGTTGGATATAAACCACAACAATTTTCAATATTTTTTATTTCGCCAATATTAATAATTTGACAATCTATAGATTGATCTTTTAATCTTTGTTCTTGATCTTCTATTAACAGGGACTTAAATTTCACTAATTTTTCACTTAGTTTTATAGATCTATAGTCATTTTTGTTGGAAACTAGGTAAATTTTCTTAAAGTTTTTATCTTTAAAGTCAGTAATTTCAAAAGAGAGATTATTTTCAAAAATTAAAAGATTTTTTTCTTCGAAATTTTGCGGGTTAGTAAAATTTTGTTTTACTATTTGATAAGATTTTTCAGATACTTTTGGAGGAGCATTCTCATTTAATTTAAAATTTTGAAATCTATTATTAGTGAACTTTCTAATATTCCATTCACTTGCAAGATAATGCTTCCCTTGAGTTTGAATACCCGCAACCCATCTCCATCCAAGAGTATTCGATGCAGCATCTCCATCATAAAGATGTTGCATAAAAAATTCTGCGCCTAGTTGCCAAGGTAATTCTAAAGTAAAAATCCAAATACTAGCAAACCACATTCTAGTATGATTATGTAAATAATTGTTCTCTTTAAGCTCTTTTACCCACTCATTAAAGCAATCTATATTTGTTTTTCCATTAATTGCGGAAAGATAATTTTTATTATTTTGAAACTCACTTTTTATTTGATTTAATTCAGTAAGATAATCTGTCCAAACATTAGGTCTAAGTTCTAACCAACCTTTCCAATAAGTTCGCCATAAAACTTCTTGTATAAATTTTTCATTTTTCGAAAAAGAAAATTTATTTAAAGCTTTATAAATTACTTCTTGTTCATTAATTATTCCATGAGTTATGTATGGTGATAAGCAGGATGTGTTAGATCTTTTTTCAGGCCCAAAGTCAAAATTTCTCAATTTTGAATACTCTACAAGATTATTATCAATGAAATTATTTAATTGATTGAGGGCCTTAGCCCTAGAAGCTTCAAACATCATTTTAAATTATTTTGATTTTTTTTTCTTCAGACCTAATTTATCACTGTGTCTTAACCTTAAAACAACAATAGCTGCAGCAATTAACAAAATTGCAACTGCCTCGTAAACAAGTGCAGTAGGATCCATTTCTTTACCTTGCAAAATAATAAATCGTGCAAGTGCAGTAATTGCAATTAAAAGTGGAAGAGTAATACTAATTGATTGTTGGTTCCAAAACACTCTAACCATTGCAAGAACTTCTAAATAAAGAAACATCAATAGTAAATCAGCCAAAGTAACAGATTGATTTAAGAACATATTTTTCATCTCAATTCCAACAGCAATAACCGTGCTGATTAATATAATTACCATTAATGCTAGTTGTAAGTTCTTTGCTATCTTATCCATTATTTATCTTTAGTTAATGGTAGCCATTTTTCAATTGCTGATTTTATTGGACCATCATAAGGAATTGAATAAGAGTTTGGGTTTGGACTAGTTAAAACCTCAATTCCTTTTGAAAATATAAATATGAATACAACTACAAAAACTATAACCATGATTTTAAAAGGATCAAAATTTTTTGTTTTAAAAACACTTGCAGACTTCGCCTCTGCTTTGTGGAATTGTTTAAAAGTCATATAGACAGCAAATATTAAACCTATATGAGCTAAAAAAAGTCCAGCCCACCCAAATGCAAATGTTGTGTAAGAAAAAATGTATAAACTAAAAACTGTGGTCCAAATAAAACTTAAAACAAGAAGAATTTGTAATCTAACTGTCTTGGGAAGTGCACGTAGATCATTTTTACTATCATCAAATAAAATATTTGCTGCATCCTTCATCCAGTTCTTTATCGATTCCATAGTGAAAGGATATAATTTTTCTCAATTTTAACAAATGTTAATTTGTCCTAAACATTCCTAAGAGCGAAGCTTTTTTTTGTGAAAATTGATAAATTTTTCAACGTTTGATTTATTAAATGACTTATTTTCTTCAAATGAAACCTTCTTCATTGAATACGCTTTACTATTTGTAATCCTCGATTGAATTGAAATATTACCTTTATATAATTTTAATTTTACGGAACCATTAACTTTGCTTCTCTTTAAATCCACAATTTTTTGAAGTTTAAATCTCTCTTTTGAGTACCAATAACCATTGTAAATTAATTCTGCATATCTTGACATAATGGAATCTTTTTTGTGCATAGTTTCTTTATCTAAAGTTACAGACTCAATTGCCCTGTGAGCTTGAATTAAAAGAGTTCCTCCAGGTGTCTCATAAACACCTCTCGATTTTATTCCTAAAAATCTATTTTCAACCAAATCAACTCTTCCAATTCCATTTTTTCCAGCTAACTGATTTAATTTTTCTAATAATTTTGCAGGTGAAAATTTTTTTCCATTAATTCCAAATGGATCACCATTTTTAAAATTAATAGTTACATATGTTGGTTTATTTGGTGCTTTTTCTGGTGAAACTGTTCTTTGAAAAATAAATTCAGGAGCAGAGTTTCTGGGATTTTCTAAAACTTTACCTTCAGTTGATGTATGAAACAAGTTATCATCTACAGAAAAAGGTGGCGCACCTTTTTTGTCTTTTGGTATTGGAATGTTGTGTTTTTTTGCATAGTTAATTAAGTCGGTTCTTGACTTTAATTTCCAAATTCTCCATGGAGCAATTATTTTTATTTTCGGACCAAAATAATGATATCCCAACTCAAATCTTACTTGATCATTACCTTTACCAGTAGCTCCGTGCGAAACAGCGTATGATTTAAATTTTTTTGCTACTCTAATCTGATCTTTTGCAATTAATGGTCTAGCAATCGAAGTTCCAAGTAAATAAACTCCTTCATAAATTGCATGCCCTCTGATCATTGGGTAAACATAGTCTTTTACAAAAATATCTTTTAAATCTTTTATTATTATATGTTTAACACCTAGTTTTTTTGCATTGTTAATTATTTTTTTTCTATCAATTTCTTGTCCAACATCAGCAGTATAACAAATAACTTCTGCATTATAATTTTCTTGAAGCCACTTTAATATTATGGAGGTGTCTAGTCCGCCTGAATAGGCAAGAACTATTCTTTTTTTAAGTTTCATTATTTTATGTGCAAGTTTTTTTTGCTGTATTGTATGCTTTTGTAAAACCCATCAATGAATAATGATCTATAGTTTGAGATCCAGATTTATTATAAGCTGATACCATTATTCTAGATGCTTTCATCATTCTTTTAATTATTCTTTTTTCTATTTTATTACTAGATATCCAGGCAAAATCTTCTTGGGCAATATCAAATTTGTATTTTGATTTCCCAGAGGAAGCTATGATTGAGTTTTGACTATTATATTCATAACCCGATGTAGTACTTACTTCATCTGATATCTTATCTGAAGGCCTAAATGTTACAAATAATCTTGCTTCTCTATCTGACTTTTTAGGAGATTGTAAAACTGGTTTCGATTGAGCAAAGCAAACTTTTCCAGCTCCATCTTTAATTTGAATAACTTCCCAATCCTTAAATTTACCAATCTTTTTTACTTCCTCTGCGTAAGAGTATGAAAATGAGAAAAGTAAAATGATTAAAATATTTCTAATTAAGGACATGGATTTGGATAAATTTTTTGAACATTATTTATTTCTTTAATTACTTCTTCACTTAATTTTACTTTTACACTTTCTATATTAGTTTTCAACTGCTCCATAGTTGTTGCTCCAATAATAACACTAGTCATAAATTCTTGCTCTTCACAAAACTTTATAGACATTTGACTCATGTCTAAGTCATATTTTTTACTTATCTTATAATATTCCTCTACAGCCTTTTCAGTATTTGGTTTTCTATATCTCGTCCAAAAATCAAAATCTCTTTCCATCCGAGAACCTTTTGGAAATTTTCCATTTCTATACTTACCTGACAAATATCCACTTGCCAAAGGAGAGTAGGAGAGACAACCTATTTCTTCTCTAATTGATACCTCAGCAAGACCTACTTCGTAAGATCTATTAAGTAAGCTGTAGGGATTTTGAATCGACATCATTCTTGGCAAACTCTTATCATTTGAAAGTTTAAGGTAATTCATTACTCCCCATGGAGTTTCATTTGATAGACCGACATATCTGATTTTACCTTTCTCGATATATTTTTTTAATTCATTAAGAACATCCTCAAACTGACTCCAATCATTTTCTTTATGTACATATCCAAGTCTTCCAAAATTATTTACATTTCTTTCTGGCCAATGGAGTTGATATAAGTCAATGTAATCTGTCTTAAGTCTTTTAAGGCTATCATTTAGAGCATTTTCTAAATTTTTACCTACAAAGCTATTTTCACCATTTCTTAAATAATCTCTTGCAGGACCCGCAACTTTTGTAGCTAAAATTATTTTGTCTCTTTTCTTATTTTTTTCAAACCAATCACCTATAATCATTTCTGTATGACCATAGGTTTCTTTTCTTGGTGGCACAGCATAAAGTTCTGCAGTATCCCAAAAATTAACACCCTCACTTAATGCAAAGTCCATTTGCTGGAAAGCTTCTTTGGGGGTATTTTGTTCTCCCCAAGTCATGGTGCCGAGACAAATTGTACTTACATCTAAATCTGAATTTCCTAATTTTTTGTAATTCATAGTATTAAATATTAAATTACTGCTTCTTATATTTTGGTAGCTTGAAAATATAGCAAAATATTACTATATAAAGGTTATGGAATTTAATAGAGAAAACATTTTAAATAGATCTACTACTGCAAAAAAAGCAGTTGTTATGGACGAGGGCTTAAGGGCCTACATGCTAAAAGTTTACAACTATATGGCAACTGGAGTATTATTAACCGGAATAATTGCACTTCTGTCATTCAAGATGTCAGTAGTAACGGATGCAAATGGTTCAATAGTTGCTCTTACAGAGTTTGGAAATGCTATTTATTTGTCAGGTCTGAAGTGGATAGTGATGCTTGCGCCATTAGCAATAGTATTTTATATGAGTTTTGGGATAAATAAAATGAGCTCATCTAAAGCTCAGACAACTTTTTGGATTTTTGCTGCCCTAATGGGTCTGTCTCTATCATCAATTTTGTTAGTTTACACTGGATTGAGTGTAACAAGAGTTTTCTTTATTTCATCAGCAACTTTTGGAGCAATGAGCATTTATGGTTACACGACTAAAAGAGATTTAACTAAATTTGGATCTTTTTTAATGATGGGTTTAATAGGAATAATTATAGCTTCACTAGTAAATATATTTTTAAAATCATCAATGATGTATTTTGCGATATCAATTATTGGTGTTCTAATTTTTGTAGGCCTTACAGCTTATGATACTCAAAAGATAAAAAATATGTATGTGGCTTCTGACACAGGCGAGTTAATGGGTAAAAAAGCAGTGATGGGTGCACTAACATTATATTTAGACTTCATTAACTTATTTATAATGTTACTTAGATTATTTGGTCAAAGAAGATAAATAATCAACTTTTAAGTTTTTTCCAATTTGTATTCTTAATTAAACTTTGAAGATCAAAAGAATTTTTTAGTATTTTACCGTTTGTATCTGTAATTAGATATCTCAAATTTTTATTTGATGGTTTGAAATTTTTGCAAATTTTATAGATTGCATTTTCGGCAGCATTTTTAAAAACACTAAAACTTACTTGTTTACTAGAAATTGAAAGACCATAATCTTTCCATGATCCTTCAGATACCATTTTTGCATATAAATCTAGGATAATTTTTAGCTCATTCTTTTCAAAAAAAAATTTGGTATTTTCAATGTTTGGGCTGTTATTAACTACTAATTTTAATGTTCTATTCATTTAATTTGTATTTATTTATCAATCCAATTTGAAAAGCTGTAAAAATAAATGTGATTGGAAGCATTCCCCAAACTTTAAAATTCACCCAAAATTCCTCTGATTGAGTCCTCCATACAAATTCATTTAAAATTGCCAATCCAAAAAAGAAATACATCCACCTATTATTTAAAATTTTCCATCCTTCATCACTGAGAGGCAGAGATTTTCCTAAAATTTTTTTTAGTATTGGTTCATGTGTAAAATATTTTCCAAAATATAAAGCAAGAGCAAATAAAACATTTATAATTGTTGGCTTCATGTATATAAAAATAGGATTTTTAAAATAAATAGTTAATCCCCCAAATAAAGTAATTAAAATTCCACTTAACAGAGGAACCATTGGAATTTTCTTTTCTAAAATCCAAACAATCAAAACCGATATTATTGTTGCAACTATGAGTGGAGGAATTGCTACTTCTAAATTTTTATCATTATTATAATAAAAGAAAAAAAAAATTACTAATGGACCTATATCTGTAACAAATTTTAAAAAAGATTTATTCACTGCTACATATTATCAGATTAACAATACAATCATATTTTTTTTATTGATTTTTTTATTCAAATATCCATATTTAATTCGTGAGTACTCAAAAGGCAAAATTTTCAATTGGAGATGTAGTTAAACATAAGCACTTCGACTTTAGAGGTGTGATTTATGATGTAGATTTTGAATTCAATAATTCAGAGGAATGGTATCAGTCAATTCCCAAAAATGTTAGACCGAGAAAAGATCAGCCATTTTATCATTTGTTAGCTGAAAATGATGAAATCACTTATGAGGCATATGTATCAGAACAAAATTTACTAACAGATGATTCAGATGAGCCCATCAAACATCCTTTAATAAACGAAATATTTTCGGGTAAAAAAGGTTCAAGCTATTTTAAACCTTCAAACTAAGCTTTAAACCAATATTTAAACACAATTTACTCAAATCAAAGTCACAATAAAATATTATAATTATTCATAATCTGGCTGAGAATGCTTTTTAATTCCATTATTTATCTCCCTCAGTGTTCTCGGTCAGATCAATATCAAAATTTTAATCAATTTTATTTGTGCTATAAAAACCTATGTTAAATTATTTTAATCCTGGAAATACAATTAAGATAATAAGCAAATTACAAAAATTTATATTTGCTCTGTTTATTGCCGTTTTAATTTTAGGATTAGCAGAGGCATTAGTTCTATCACCAGAAGATTACAAACAAAGTGATTCAGTAAGAATTATGTATGTGCATGTACCAGCGGCATGGATATCATTAGGAATTTTTACTGTGATTTCAATTTTATCATTTGGGATCTTAATTTTTAAAAATAAAAATTTTTCATTAATAACAAAAAGTTTAGCACCTTCAGGTTTTGTATTTAATATCATTGCTTTAGTGACTGGTTCTATTTGGGGAAAACCTACTTGGGGAACATGGTGGGCATGGGATGCTAGAATTACTTCCATGCTACTTCTAGCAATATTTTATTTGATGTTTATGATGAGCTGGAAGATTGTTGATCAGGAAAATAAAGCAATTAAATTAAGCTCATATATTGCAATATTTGGTTTAATAAATGTGCCTATAATTAAATTTTCTGTGGACTGGTGGTCTACATTGCATCAGCCTTCGTCTGTAAATGTATTAAAGGAGACAACTATACATACAAGTATGCTTGTACCACTTGGTATAATGACTGCGGCATTTGCACTTTTTTCACTTTTGATATTTTTAATGAAATATAATACAGAACTGCTAAAAATTAAAAATAAAGGATTAGATAGATTATGATTAGTGAAGTTTTAAATATGAATGGTTACGGAGTATATGTTTTTTCTTCATTCGTATTTACTCTAGTAAGTTTTGGTGTCTTATATTCGGTTATTAAAATTCAATTAAACAAAGAATTAAAAGTTTTTGAAACTAAATTTAATAATTTAGAAATTGAAAAAGCTGAAATTGCAAAAAAACAAAAAACTTACAGAGAAATTTTAGCAATTACATCAGCTTCAAAAATTTAACTTTAAATTTCCATGTATGGTAAAAAAGTTAAGTTAAGAGCCTTTTTTATTATACTAGTCTTCATTTCAGCTTTATTAATAACCTTTCTGGTTATTAACTCACTTAAAGAAAACGTTGTTTATTTTAAATCCCCTACAGAAATTAAAAATTTAACTCAAATTGATAAAAAGAAAATTAGGATTGGAGGTATGGTAAAAAAAGATTCAATTGAAGTTAACAGTAAAAATTTAAAGTTTATTGTTACTGATTTTAAGAATGAAATAATTGTGTCCTACGATGGTGCGGTACCAAATTTGTTTGAGGAAGAAAAAGGTGTGGTGGCAGAGGGATACTTGCAGGATAGAAAATTTTTAAAAGCAGATAAAATTTTAGCAAAACATGATGAAAATTACATGCCACCTGAAGTTAAAGAGGCAATTAGTGATAATTAATGATTAATCAATTTGGATCATTTTCATTATATTTATCTCTGTTTTGCTCTTCTTATTTAATTTACAAATCTTTTGTATCACAAACTACAATCAACAAACGCTTAGGTGAAAATGTATTTTCTGTTTTGTCTGTTCAATTGGTGCTCACATTGATTAGTTTTTTTTCATTAATTTACGCTTTTGTCATATCAGATTTTTCTAACATAACTGTCTATAATAATTCTCATACACTTAAGCCACTCTTTTATAAAATATCTGGAGCATGGGGAAATCATGAAGGAAGCTTACTGTTGTGGTTACTAGTTTTAATAGTTTTCTTATACATATTTTTTATAACCACAAAAAAACTAAATTTAAAATACAGGCTTTTAACAATTTTTTTTCAACAAATAATAATATTTGGTTTTTTGCTGTTTATTATTTTTACATCAAATCCTTTTTTAAATATTTTTCCAGTACCTGAAGAAGGATTAGGTTTAAATCCTATCTTACAAGATCCAGCATTAGCTATTCATCCTCCACTTTTGTATGTAGGATATGTTGGAACTTCATTAATTTTTTCATCATCACTTGCGACGTTAGTTTGTGGCACAATTAATAAAACTTGGGCTTCTCATATAAAAAACTGGATTTTAATCTCTTGGATATTCTTGTCTGTTGGAATTCTTTTAGGATCTATATGGGCTTACTATGAGCTTGGATGGGGTGGATTTTGGTTTTGGGATCCAGTTGAAAATGTTTCTTTGATGCCTTGGCTTTGTTTAACGGCATTACTTCATACAATTATTGTTCTAAAAAACAGAAACTTATTTCACGGTTGGACTATAATTTTATCTATTACAACATTTTCTTTGAGTATGAGTGGAACTTTTTTAGTGAGATCGGGAATATTAAACTCCATTCATACATTTGCTAATGATCCAACAAGAGGTGTCTTCATTTTAATATTTTTATTTATACTTATTGTTATTTCTGTATTCATTTTTTTCTTTAATCAAAAAAATATTCCAGACAATTTGAAGAAAACTTATTTAATCAGCAAAGAAACAGGTATTTTGATAAATAATTGGTTTATGATGTTTTTTCTATCAGTAGTTCTTATTGGAACAGCATATCCAATATTTTTAGAAGTAATTAACGATTCAAAAATTTCTGTTGGACCACCATTTTATCATAAACTTATGGTTCCCTTTTTAATACCTTTTTTATTTTTCATGACCGTAGGACCAAGAACTAAATGGATAAAAGATAAATTAATGAAATTTAATTTAAGTCAGATAATACTTTTTGTTATTTGCTTACTTATATCTTATCTAGTAACGTCAATAACGAACACAAAGTACTTATTTTCATTATTACTTTTTTCTTTAAGTTTTTATTTATTCTTTAATGTTATAAGAAGTTTTTCCCTTAAAAACTCTACTTTATCTCAGAAAGTTTCTCATCTTGGATTTAGCTTGTTCATTTTAAGTATTTTACTCAATGGTATTTTATCAAAAGAGATTTCTTCAAATATGAAAGTAGGTGATGAAATAAATTTTATGAACAAAAAAATAACTTTTGAAAACATAAAAATTGAAGATGGAGCTAACTTTAAAACTTTGATTGGTAATTTTAAACTTCATGATAGAAGCCAAGTTACTGATTTTAAACCCGAGATTAGAATTTATAATCAACCAGAGACAATCACTAGTGAGGCAGATATATCTTCTTCTTTGTACTCAGATAATTTTTTAGTTTTTAGCTTATTAAAAAGTGATGGCTATTTTAATGTTAGGTATCAATATAAACCATTAATGTTTTGGATTTGGTTCTCTATTCTTATTATGTCTTTAGGAGCAATCATTAGTTTTTTAAGAAAAAATGAAAAATAAAAAAATTTTTTTAATTACAATAATTATAATTATTTCAATTTTTTTTATATTACTTTTAGGTTTAAAAAAGGAGCAAAATTACATACCTGAAAGCAAACTAAGTATAATTAAAAATAATATTTCCTTTAAGACTTTATATTCTGAAGAAAAAATTTTTTTAAATGATCTATTAAAAGAGAAACCATATAACTTAATTAATATTTGGGCATCTTGGTGTGCTCCTTGCAAAGAAGAACATCCATATTTAATTGAATTAAGCTTTAATGACAGAATTAATTTAGTAGGCATTAACTATAAGGATAATATTAAAAATGCAAAAAATTTTCTCTTTGATCTTGGAAATCCTTACAAAGAAGTTTTAGTTGATAATAGTGGAGTTAAATCTATTGAACTTGGAGCAATAGGAGTTCCGGAGACATATTTATTGAAAGATAATAAGATAATAAAAAAGTTTATTGGTCCATTAAATAAAATTACTTTTGATGAAATAACTGAAATTATAAAAAAATGAAAAAAATAAAATATATCGTAGTTGTTTTTTGTTTTTCTATTTTTTTTTATAACCATTCTATATCTTCTGAAAAAAATGTTGACCAAATTTCAAAAAATTTGAGATGTTTGATTTGTCAAGGTCAGTCAGTTTATGACTCGCAATCAGATTTTGCATTGAGCATGAAACAATTAATTCAAAATAAAATTGATCAAGGAGTAGAGGAAGATGAGATATACAAATATCTTAAAGAAAAATATGGAGAATGGATTGTTTATGATCCCGAAGTAAATAAAAATACTTTTTTGTTATGGATATTACCCCTTATTTTATTTATTTTTGGCGGCCTTTTAATTATTAGAAAAGTAACTATAAAGTAGCCCTGATTTATCATGAAATTAATAATTAAATTAATATTGTTTGTATTTATTTTACCGAACCTTGGACTTGCGGAAAGTTCATCAGGGAACAAGTGGAGTTTTTATACTGGAATGTTTGATTTCAGTGATGATGGTAAAAAATCAAATCTATTTGGAATACAACATATCAATGAGGATCTATACAGAGAAACTTCTTTTGGCACTTTGCAGCCAGTCACAGGTGCTTTTATAACTGCAGATGATGCAGCTTATATATATACAGGTTTTCAAATCCCAAAAAAATCTGGATCTGTAACTATAACACCAAGTTTTACTCCTGGATTATATAGCGAAGGAGATGGTAAAGACCTAGGTCATGTAATTGAGTTTAAAACCGAGCTGCAAATAGCTTTTGAAATTTCAAAAAATACTGAAATTGGTTTTTCATATAATCATATTTCCAATGCTAGCTTAGGTGACAAAAATCCTGGAGCTAACAGTTATATGTTTAATTTTATAAAAAAATATTAAAATTTAAATAATTCATGAGAGTTAAAGATTGTTATAATTTTGATGACTTTAGAAAATTAGCTAAGAGCAAACTTCCTGCTCCAATTTTTCATTACATAGATGGTGGAGCTGATGATGAGGTTACATTAAATCGAAACACCGATGCGTTTAATGATTGTGATTTAGTTCCAAGTATACTTAACAGTGTTGGTGAACCAGATTTATCAACTGAAATATTTGGACGAAAAATTGATATGCCTATTTTCTTATCCCCAACTGCAATGCAAAGTTTATATCATCCTGAAGGAGATAAAGCTTCTGCAAGAGCTGCAGCTAATTTTAACACTATGTATAGTATGTCTACAATGGCTTCTTTTTCAATTGAAGAGGTTGCAAACATTTCAAGCGGACCAAAACTATTCCAATTATACATTCATAAAGACCAGTCAATAACAGACGATTTAATTGATAGATGTAAGAGAGCTAATTTTGATGGAATGTGCATTACTGTTGATACAATTGTTGCAGGAAACAGAGAAAGAGATCATAGAACTGGATTTACTACTCCACCAAAATTAACTTTAGAAAGTCTAATGAGTTTTGCAATGAGACCTCAATGGGTATTTAACTATTTTACTAATAAAAAATTTGAATTAGCAAATCTTAAACACAAGACAGATAAAGGAACAAACATTGCAAAGTCAGTTATGGAATATATAAATGAGCAGTATGATCCTGCTATGAATTGGAAGGATGCTGAATACTGTATAAAAAAATGGAACGGTCCAATGGCATTAAAAGGAGTGATGTCAGTGGAAGATGCAAAAAGAGCTATAGATATTGGATGTACTGCAATAATGATCTCCAATCATGGTGGAAGACAGTTAGATGGATCTAGATCTCCCTTTGATCAAGTTAAGGCTATTTCAGATGCTGTTGGAGATAAGCTAGAAATTATATTAGATGGTGGTGTTAGAAGAGGGACTCATGTGCTAAAAGCTCTTGCAGCTGGCGCAAAAGCTTGTAGTTTTGGTAAAGCCTTTTTATTTAGTTTGGGAGCTGGTGGGCAAGAAGGCGTTGAAAGATTGCTACATAATATGCATGCTGAAATTAGAAGAAATATGATATTGATGGGTTGTAAAAATTTATCTGAATTAAATGAAAGTAAAATAATATATAGGAAATAGTTATGGAAATGAAATTAGCTGAAAGTTTAAATAGACTAGGCACAGAATCTGCCTTCAGCGTTCTTGCTGAAGCAAAAAAATTAGAGGCACAAGGAAAACCAATGATCCATCTTGGACTTGGTCAGCCTGATTTCAAAACTCCGAAACATGTAGTTGATGCTGCAAAGAAAGCATTAGACGATGGTCATCACGGATATGTAATGTCAAATGGTATCCCTGAATGTAGACAAGCAGTAACACGATGGATAAAGAAGCGTTACAATACAGAAGTTAGTTTTGAGAGAATTCTAATTATGCCAGGTGGAAAACCCACAATGTCATATGCAATTCAATGCTTCGGTGAGCCTGGTGCAGAAATTATTCATCCAACTCCAGCATTTCCTATTTATGAGTCTATGATTAATTATACTGGATCAACTCCAGTTCCTTACGATTTAACTGAGGATAAAGATCTAAAGTTTAGTGCTGAAAAAATACTTTCTTTAATTACAGATAAAACAAGACTTTTGATATTAATTAACCCAAATAATCCTACTGGAAGCTTTGTAGAAAAACCAGAGATAGACAAACTGGCGGAGGGATTGAAAAAGTTTCCACATGTAACAATTTTAAGTGATGAAATTTACAGTAGACAGATTTTTGATAATAAAGAGATGCCGACTTTTTTCAATTATCCACATTTAAGAGATAGACTAATAGTTTTAGAAGGTTGGAGTAAAGCTTATTCAATGACAGGGTGGAGATTAGGTTGGAGCTTTTGGCCAGAGCATTTAGTTGAGCATGTAAATAAATTATTAATTAATAGTGTGTCATGTGTAAACGCAGCAGCACAGTTTGCTGGTATAGCAGCACTGGATGGACCAGATGACTCAATTCATGAAATGATGGAAAAATTTACTGCAAGAAGAAAGTTAATTCATGAAGGACTTAATAGCCTTCCAGGTGTTGAATGTAGTTTACCAGGAGGAGCTTTTTATGCATTTCCAAAGGTAATAGGAACTGGAATGAATGGTGCAGAATTTTGTAAAAAAGCAATGCATGAAGCAGGAGTTGCAATAGTCCCAGGAACAGCTTTTGGAAAAAGCTGTAGTGATTATGTTCGATTTAGTTTTGCTGCATCACAAGATAATATTTCACAAGCATTAGAAAATATAAAAAAAATGCTTGGCTAAAACTTATGACAGAACTTGCTTTACCAAAAATAGATAAAGCTACAGTCTCTAGAAAAAATTTAATCGTTTCAGACTTAAAAAAATTTACTAAAGAGGAAAATATTTTAAGTGAAAATGATGAGATAAAACCTTACGAGACTGATGCACTAGCTGCATATAAGCAAACTCCACTTGCTGTCGTCTTGCCAGAAACTACCGAAGAAGTCAGCAAAATATTAAAGTATTGTTATAATGAAAATATAAAAGTAATCCCTAGAGGTGCTGGAACTGGTTTGTCTGGTGGTGCACTACCTTTGCAAGACGCAATTCTTTTAGGTCTTGGAAAATTTAATAAAATTTTAGAAATAGATTTTGAAAATAAATGTGTTGTTACCCAACCAGGGGTGACAAACTTAGGTATAACCCATGCTGTACAGCACAAAGGTTATTATTATGCACCAGACCCTTCTAGTCAATTAGCATGTTCTATAGGAGGAAATGTTGCAGAAAATTCTGGAGGAGTTCATTCATTAAAATATGGAACAACCACAAACAATATTTTAGGTGTTGAAATGGTTATGATGGATGGAACAATAACTAGAATTGGTGGAAAGACTTTAGATCAAGAAGGCTATGATATTTTAGGTCTATTATGCGGTTCAGAAGGATTACTTGGTGTAATAACAGAAGTAACTGTAAAAATATTAAAAAAACCACAATCAGTAAGAGCAGCGTTAATTGGTTTTCCAACAATCGAAGATGGTGGAAACTGTGTATCTGACATAATTTCAAATGGGATTGTTCCAGCAGGAATGGAGATTATGGACAAAGCACTTATTGATGCTACTGATAAATTTGCAAAAGCAGGCTATCCAAAAGATGCAGAGGTCTTAATGATTGTTGAATTAGATGGAACAAAATCTGAGGTTGATGATTTAATTAAACAAGTGAGTGAAATTGCAAAAAGAAATAATTCTAACAGCATGAAATTAAGTAAAAATGATAAAGAAAGATTGGCATTTTGGTCTGGTAGAAAAGCTGCATTTCCAGCTTGCGGAGCTATGGCGCCTGATTATTATTGCATGGATGGTTCTATTCCTAGAGGAAAACTATCTCTTATTCTAAAAGAAATAAATCAACTTTCAAAAAAATATAATTTAGCTGTTGCAAATGCTTTTCACGCAGGTGATGGAAATCTTCATCCATTAATAATGTTTGATGGTAGTGATAAAGAACAATTGAGAAAAACTGAAGAATTTGGAGCTGAAATATTAAAAGCATGTGTAAAACATGGTGGTGCTTTAACTGGAGAACATGGAGTTGGTATTGAAAAAAGAGAGTTAATGTGTGAGTCATTTAATAATAACGATATCCAACAGCAACTAAATATAAAGAAATCTCTTGATGAAAAGAATCTTTTAAATCCAGGAAAAGTTTATCCGATATTAAGAAAATGCGCAGAGGAAGGAAGGGTTCATGTCCATAGAGGAGAAGAAAAATTCCCAGATCTCCCTAGATTCTAATACTTATTTACCAAGCTCTGAAAACGAAGTAGCGGAAATAATAAAAAAAATTTATTCAAAAAAACTCCCAATCGAAGTTTTAGGAAGTGGTTCAAAAAAAAATTTTGGGTATAATTTACAAACAGCTAAAACATTAAACTTATCAAACCTATCTGGGATAATAGAATACAAAAAAGAAGAACTTTATATTAAAGTTAAAGCTGGAACTCCTCTTGAAGAAGTTGAGAAAATATTAGATGAAAATAATCAGCAGCTAGCCTTTGAACCGATAGATTTTGGGTATTTAAATAAGGGAAATTCAAATAAGGGAACAGTGGGAGGTTACGTAGCTTGTAACTTTGCAGGATCAAGAAGATACAAAGTTGGAAGTGTCAGAGATCATATTTTAGGTTTTAGAGGAGTTAATGGGAAAGGGGATATCATAAAATCTGGCGGTACAGTTGTAAAAAATGTTACAGGATATGATTTATCTAAGCTAATTTCAGGATCATTTGGAACACTTGCAGTTTTAACTGAAATTACTTTGAAAGTATCTCCTAAGAAACAGTCTCAGATTACAGTAATAACATACTCAGAAGATATAAAAAAAATTTCAAATCTGTTTGATAAAATTTTAAGCTCTAGTAATGAAGTATCAGGAGCAACATTTATCCCAGAAGAACCAAATAATAAAAAATATGAATTAACAAAAAGAAATGTTTTTAAATTTAATGACTTAGATCAAGAAGGTTCTTTTCTTGGTTTTAGAATTGAAGGTAATAAAACATCGATAAATGAGAGACTAAAAGATTTAAAAAAAGAACTTGATTTAAAAAGCTTTAAAACATCAGTCTTAGACGTTTATCAGTCGGTACCATTTTGGCAAAAAGTGAATAATTTGGAAATTTTTACTAATACCAAAAACAATATTCTAAGAGCAGTTATACCTCCTGCAAAATGTGAACTTTTTTTAAAATTACTGAGCAAAAAATATAAATATTTCGTAGATTGGTGTGGCTCTTTATTTTGGATAGAAGTTGCAGACAAGGAAGACGAGAAAATTAATTTAATTAAAAAATTCGTAATTGAAAATAATGGTTATTTAACAATATTAAAAAAATCAGAAAATTTTGATTTTAAAGACACTTTGTTTACTATCGATGAAACACGATTAATGATATCAAAAAAAATTAAGGAAAGTTTTGACCCGAAAGGATTATTTAATCCAGGAAAAATGTATAGAGAAATTTAATGCAAACTAATTTTTCAGAAAATCAACTTAAAGATAAAGATAACCAATCAACAGAAAAAATTTTTAAAAAATGTGTTCACTGTGGAATGTGCAATGCAACCTGTCCAACTTATGGAATTTTAGGTGATGAACTAGATGGACCTAGAGGAAGAATTTACTTAATTCAAGACATGTTGGAAAATGAAAAAAAACCAACAGAGAAAGTTGTAAAACATATTGATAGATGTCTCTCTTGTTATAGCTGTATGACTACTTGTCCTGCTGGTGTAAATTATATGCATGTCATAGATCATGGAAGAAAATATATTGAAAAAAATTATGAAAGACCTTTTTTTGATAAATTTTTAAGAAACTTTTTATCTAAAGTTTTGCCTAACACCAATTACTTTAAGTTAACGAGCTATCTAGTTAAATTTGGAAAAATGTTTCAATTTATATTTCCAAAAAAAATTCAAAATATGATGGAATTGATGCCAACTTCTTTCCCAGAAAAAACATTGAAAGTTAAAGAAAAATATCCAGCTAAAGGAAAAAAAATTGCAAGAGTAGCGCTTCTTACAGGGTGTGTACAAAAAGAATTGTCACCTCAAATAAATGAGTCAACCATTAGACTTTTAAACAGGCATGGAGTTGAGGTTGTTGTTCCAAAAAAAATAAGATGCTGCGGTTCACTTAATCATCATCTTGGAAAAGAGACAGATGCAAATTCAGATTTTGTTAATAATATTGAAACTTGGTATGAAGAACACAAAAAAGGAAATTTAGATGCAATATTATCAAATACATCAGGATGTGGAACTACTTTAAAAGATTATGGGTTTATATTTAGGAATGATAAGAAACTAAAAGATAAAGCAAAAAAAATATCCGAATTAAGCAAAGATGTTACAGAATATTTATCTCAGAGTTTGAAGCTTAAAATAAAAAAGAAAAATAAAAAATACAAAATAGCTTATCATTCAGCTTGTTCGATGCAGCATGGACAAAAAGTTCATAACGAACCTATTGATTTACTCACAAAAACAGACAATGAGATAATGGAAGTGCCTAACGGACATCTTTGTTGTGGGTCAGCTGGAACTTATAATATACTTCAATCTGAAATTGCAACACAACTTTTAAAAGATAAAGTTAAAAATATTGAGAGTATAAAACCTCAAATAATTTCGACTGGAAATATTGGTTGCATCACCCAAATATCTAATGGTACCAATGTACCAATTTTACATACTATAGAATTGTTGGATTGGTATACAGGAGGACCAAAACCGAAAATTTTGAACGGAATTTAATATGAAGAAAATTTTAGTTACTCGAAAATTGTTAAGATCATGTGAGGATAAAGCATCAAAAACTTTTGATGTTAATTTAAATCTTAATGATGAACTTTATTCACAAAAAAAACTTATCGAATTAAGTGATGGCAAAGATGGAATTTTATCATCTTTAACAGATAAACTTGATGCAGATACAATTAATAATTTGCCTGAAACAGTAAAAATAATCTCAAATTTTGCAGTTGGTTTTGGAAATATTGATCTAGAAGCTGCAAAAGCAAGAGGAATTGCGGTAACAAATACACCTGAAGTTTTAACAGATGCAACTGCAGAAATTGGAATTTTATTAATTTTAGGTGCATGTAGAAGAGCATCTGAAGGAATAGAAGCTGCAAGAGAGAGTAGCTGGAAATGGTCTGCTGATTATTTAATTGGAAAACAATTAACTGGAGCAAGACTTGGAGTTTTAGGAATGGGAAGAATAGGACAAAAAATTGCAAAGATAGCAAAATCTTTAGGAATGGTAATTCACTATCACAACCGTTCAAAATTATCCGAGGATAAAGAGCAAGGTGCAATCTATCATGATAATTTAAAAGATTTATTATCTGTTTCTGATGTTTTATCGATATGCTGTCCAGCATCAAAAGAAACAGTTGATATGATAAATAAAGAGACCATTGAATATTTGCCAAAAGGTGCAGTGGTAACTAATGTTGCAAGAGGCGATATTGTTGATGATGAGGCGTTAATTGATGCTCTTGAGAGAAGAAAAGTTTATGCTGTTGGATTAGATGTGTATAAAAACGAACCCAATTTAAATCCTGGATACTTAAAGCACAAAAGCGCATTTATTCTTCCACATCTTGGAAGTGCCACTAAAGAGACAAGAACTGCTATGGCAAACCTTGCAATTGATAATCTAGATGAATTTTTTAAAACAGGTAATTGTAAAAACAAAGTAAATTAAC
>WTIW01000028.1 GCA_011526385.1 Pelagibacteraceae bacterium
GATGTTCTTTCATTTCCATCTTTTACAAAAAAAGAATTAAATAAAAATTTAAAAAATAAAGAAATTTATCTTGGTGATATAATTATTAGTTACCAATATATTTTTCCAAATAAAAAAAATTTTCTTTTAGAAAGTACATTTATCCATGGATTTTTACATCTTCTTGGGCATGATCATAAAAAATTAAAAGACTTTAAGGTTATGAATAAAGAAGAAATCAAAATACTAAATTCAATAAATTAAATTTTGACAAAGTCACATAAACTTAATTATCTAATTCTTTTAATTTTAGGGATTATTTCCTCTTTTAGTTTGCCTCCATACAATTATTTCATATTAAATTTTGTAAGTTATACATTTTTTTTTATTTTCGTATTTGAGGGAATTAGAATAAATCTTAGTTTCTTAAAATTATTTTTATATGGTTGGTTTTTTGGATTTGGATACTTTTTGAGTAGTTTGTATTGGATATCTATTTCACTTACCTTTGATGATAATTTTAAATTTTTAATTCCTTTGTCTGTTTCTATAATTCCAGCTTTCCTTGCCATCTTTTACGGAATTGCAATTGCAATTTTAAAATTTTTAATAAATAAAAAAAAAATATTATCTTCAATTTTTATATTCTCTTTAAGCATTGGCATTTTAGAATTTGTAAGAGGCAAAATATTATCTGGTTTTCCTTGGAATCTCATTGCTTACAGTTTTTCTGAACAAATTGAGTTTATTCAAATAAATTCAGTTATAGGAGTTTATGCATTTAATTTGTTTTGTTTAACATTGTTCTCAGCTCCAGCTATATTTATTTTAAGACAATCCAGGAAAGAGATATTTGTATTATTCTGCATACTGTTAACAGCAGTTGCTAATTTGATTTATGGTTATTTAAATTTAGATTCCAAAAAAAATTTTAATATTAAAAAAAATATCAATATTGTTTCAGTATCAACAGATGTTTCGCTTGAAAGGTTTTATTCAAGCAAAGTTGATGAGTACTCAATAATTGAAAATTTGATTAATCTTAGTGATACTAAAAGATTTTTGGGAGAGAAAACTTTTTTTGTCTGGCCTGAAGGCGTTTTACCATCAACAAATGTTAATGATATTATGTTTTATAAGGAACTCTTTGAGCAAAATTTTGATGATAATCATTACATAGCAATAGGCCTTAATAGAGAAGAGACAATTAATGGTAACAAATCTTTTTATAATTCGCTTGCTCTGATTGATAGCAATGCAAATCTTATAGCCTATTATGACAAAAAAAAACTTGTGCCATTTGGTGAATTTTTACCTTTAGAAAATATCCTATCTAAATTAGGTCTAAAAAGTTTAACAAATAATTACCAATCTTATTCAAAAGGTAAAAATGAAAAATCAATAAATATCAAAGATATAGATTTAAATTTTCTTGCAACAATTTGTTATGAAATAATTTATTCAGGCGAATTAAATTTAAAATCTGATTATGATTTTATAATAAACGTTTCAGAAGATGGTTGGTTTGGAAAATCTATTGGACCACATCAACATTTTGCTCATTCTATATTTAGAGCAATAGAAAATGGCAGGACAGTAATTAGATCTGCTAATAATGGTATTTCTGCAATAATTGAGCCAAATGGGATAATTAAATCAAGAATAGATCTAGTTGAAACTGGTTCAATTTTTACAAATGAAATTTATTTTAGAGATACAATCTTTTCAAACTATGGGAATAAAACATTTTTTTTATTAATTTTAATATATATTTTTTTAATTTTTTCATTTAATAAAACTAAAAATGAATAATCTTAAAAATTTCCTTTTTACAAGTGAGTCTGTATCTGAAGGTCATCCAGATAAAGTTTCAGATAGAATTTCAGATATGGTAGTTGATAATTATTTATCAGCCGATCCCCATTCAAGAGTTGCTTGTGAAACTTTAACCACAACCAACAAGGTTGTTTTAGCAGGTGAAGTTAGAGGGCCAGAAATCAATAAAGATGATCTAATTTCTAAAGTAAGAGATTGTATCAAAGATATTGGATATGACCAAGATGGATTTACTTGGAAAGAAGCTACAAAAATTGAAAGTCATTTACATTCGCAATCTGCAGATATTGCAATGGGAGTTGATGCATCGGGAAATAAAGATGAAGGTGCTGGGGATCAAGGTATTATGTTTGGATATGCTTGTGATGAAACAGATGTTTTAATGCCTGCTCCTATACATTATTCTCATAAAATTTTAAGATTAATGGCCGAAGATAGAAAATCAGGCAAATTAAAAAATATTGAACCAGATTCAAAAAGTCAAATTACAATTGAATATAAAGATGGAAAACCTGCTTCAGTAAAATCTGTTGTAATATCAACTCAACATTCGAAAGATGTAAATCAAACTGATGTTAGAAATTTAGTAAAACCTTATATAGAAAAAGCTATTCCAAAAAATTTATTATCAAATCTTAATGAAGATGAAATTTATGTAAACCCAACTGGTAATTTTGTAATAGGAGGGCCAGATGGAGATGCAGGATTAACTGGAAGAAAAATTATTGTAGATACATATGGTGGTGCCGCTCCACACGGTGGAGGTGCTTTTTCTGGAAAAGACCCAACAAAAGTAGATAGATCCGCAGCATATGCATCAAGGTATCTTGCAAAAAATATAGTTGCATCAAAAATTTCTGATAGATGTTTAATTCAACTTGCTTATGCAATTGGGGTTTCAAAACCACTTTCAATTTATGTTAATCTTTTCAATAATGATGAAGAAAAAAATAAACATGTTGAAAAACTTATCAGAGAAAATTTTGACTTAAGCCCAAGAGGTATTAGAGAAATGCTTAGCTTGAATAAACCCATATATCAAAAAACAGCTGCCTACGGTCATTTTGGAAGAGACCCTGAAGAAGATGGATCATTTTCTTGGGAAAAAACTGATAAATCAAAGATTTTTAACAACTAAATAAAGTTGAATAATTAAAAAAAGCCAATATATTGCAGTCACATTATTGAAATTTCAAAATGGGCCTCGGCCCATTTTTTTTTGGAGAAAACTAAAATGTTAAACAGAAGAGCAGATAAACTTGAATTATTAAGAATTGCTGAAGCGGTAGCTTTAGAGAAGTCTATAGATAAAGAATTAATTATAGACTCAATGGAAAATGGTATCGCGAAAGCTGCAAAATCAAAATTTGGATCAGAAAACGAGATTAAAGTAGAGATTAACAGAGATAATGGGGACATTGGAATATTTAGAAAACTGCAAATTGTAGAAAAACCTGAAAATACTAATTTAGAAATTAGTTTGGAAGATGCGGTTAAATTAAATGAAACAAATAAAGATAAAAAAGTTGGAGACGAAGTCCTTCAACCATTACCATCTTTTGATTTTGGAAGAATTGCTGCTCAAACTGCAAAACAAGTAATAAGTTTTAATGTAAGAGAGGCTGAGAGAGAAAGACAATTCAATGACTTTATAGATAAAAAAGACACGATATTAAGTGGAATTGTTAAAAGACTAGAATTTGGCAATGTAATCGTCGACCTTGGAAGAACAGAGGCAATTATTCAAAAAAATGAATTAATTCCTCGAGAAAATATTAAAGCTGGCGATAGAGTAAAAGCATATTGTCTAGATGTAAGAAGAGAACCAAGAGGACAACAAATTTTCCTATCAAGAGCTCATCCTAAGTTTATGGAAAAACTTTTTATCCAAGAAGTTCCAGAGATATATGATGGCTTAATAGAAATTAAATCATCTTCTAGAGATCCTGGAAGTAGAGCCAAAATTTGTGTTAAGGCAATTGATACTTCATTAGACCCTGTAGGAGCTTGCGTTGGTATGAGAGGAAGTAGAGTGCAAGCAGTTGTTAACGAACTTCAAGGTGAGAAAATCGATATTGTTAATTGGTCAGAAGATCCAGCTGTAGTTGTTGCAAACGCATTATCTCCAGCAGAAGTTCAAAGAGTAAATGTAGATAATGATGCAAAAAAATTAGATGTTATTTTAACTGAGGAAAATTTAAGTAAAGCAATTGGTAGAAGAGGTCAAAACGTAAGACTAGCAACTAAGTTGCTAAATTATGAAATAAATATAATGACTGATCAAGAAGACTCAGAAAGAAGACAAATAGAGTTCAAAGAAAAAACAGACAATTTTGTTAAAAATTTAGAATTAGATGAAACCTTAGGTCAGTTATTAGTTGCAGAAGGCTTCTCCTCAATTGATGACATTAAAGATAGCGAACCAGAGGCTTTAACAAAAATTGAAGGTATAGAGGAAGATACTGCAAAAGAGCTTATTGAAAGAGCAAAAGAGTTTCATCAAAAAGATCAAGAAGAAATTGCAAAAAGAGTTAAAGATTTAGGTTTAGATAATGAACTTATAGACCACGAAGGTTTAACACCTGGAATGTTAGTTACATTAGGTGAACAAAATATTTTAACTTTAACTGATTTTGCGGATCTTGCATCTGATGAACTTACAGGTGGATATGATGTAGTTAAGGGTGAGAGAGTAAAAATTAAAGGTTACCTTGAAGATTTTGCTTTATCAAAACAAGAAGCAGATAATCTAATTATGTCTGCAAGAGACAAAGTCTATAAAGATTGAGAGATGAAAAATGGAAAAGAAAAAACTAAAGTTATCAATTTCTGGGAGTTCCAAGAAAACCATTAGTAGTATAGAGCAAGCCAAGTCTCAGTCAAAAAATACTGTAGTTATCGAAAAGAAACCAAGATTTGGAACTAAACCAAATTACTCTAGACCTAATACATCGAGCGAAAGACCAAAAGGCAGCGCCCCTTTTGTTCCAAGAGGCCCGTCTTTCTCTAAACCAGCACCATCTCCAAGTTCAGACTTTGAACGTAGAAAACTTGCGGAACAAAGAGCCACAAGAAGATTGAAAGGAGAAGTTCCAAGCAAAGATAGCAAAAGTGGAAAAGGTACAACGAAAAGAAGAGAACTTAAACTAACTGTTTCTCGAGCATTGAGTGACGAAGATTTTGGTGGAAAAGGAAGAAGTTTAGCTTCGTTAAAAAGAGCTAAACAAAAAGAAAATAGACTTTTAAATAAAGAAGATGACAAAGAGAGTTTCAAGCCAATAAAAAGAGATGTTAATATCCCAGAAGTTATAACTATTAGAGAACTTGCTAATAGAATGGCTGAGCAATCAAGCAATATTATTAAGCATCTTTTAGGTATGGGCGTAACTGTTACAATTAACCATACAATCGACTCTGATACAGCAGAATACTTAGTTAAAGAATTTGGACATAATCCTATTAAAGAAGAAAAAGCCGAAGAAAAAATTGAAAAGATTAAAGAAGTTAAAGCTGAAAATTTAAAAAGTAGAGCGCCAATTGTAACAGTGATGGGCCATGTAGATCATGGAAAAACTTCTGTATTAGATGTTTTAAGAAAAGCAAATGTGGTGTCGGGAGAATTTGGTGGAATTACTCAACACATAGGTGCTTATCAGATTAATTATCAATCAAACAAAATTACTTTCATTGATACCCCAGGCCATGCAGCTTTTACTGAAATGAGAGCAAGAGGATCAAAACTTACTGATTTAGTTATTTTAGTAGTTGCAGCAGATGATGGTGTAAAACCACAAACAATAGAATCAATTAAACATGCAAAAGCTGCAAATGTTCCAATAGTTGTTGCAATAAATAAATGTGATTTACCAGA
>WTIW01000070.1 GCA_011526385.1 Pelagibacteraceae bacterium
CAAAAGATAAAAAAAAATGGAATTTAAATAAATTTAAAAAATTAATAAAAAATAAAACAGTTTATCTTACTTTTGATGTTGATGGATTAGACTCTAGTATAATGCCTGCTACAGGAACGCCTGAACCAGGTGGTTTGCTGTGGGATGAAACTTTAGAGATAATAAAAATAGCTGCAAAAAATTCTAATATTGTTGGGGCAGATATAAATGAACTTGCACCAATTAAAGGATTTAATTCTTATAATTTTTTAGTTGCAAAATTAGCGTATAAAATTTTGTCCTACAAATTTCTCTACTAGTTACGCTGATTTAAAAGTTTTTAGTAATATCCTAAATGGTATTAACATCATCAAGGCAACTAATATTTTCACTACCAAATCTCCTAAAGATAATGTGAACCATGGTACTCCAGTTCCATAAAATGATATAGAGAAGAATAGGAATGTATCAATTACAGAGCCTATAAGAGAAGAAGTCAATGGTGCTACAAACCATTTTCTTTTTCTTAATTTATCAAAAATTTGGACATCAATTAATTGAGCTACTAAAAAAGCAGTCCCCGATCCAATTGCAATTCTAATTGATATTAAATCTTCGAAATTTGTTGAGAAAATTAAAGTAAATACTATCCCAATAATAAATCCAATATAAACAATTTTTTTTGCTACTAACTTTCCAAAAGATCTATTTGCAAGATCAGTTATTAAGAAAGCTATTGGATAACTAAAGGCTCCATAGGTCAAGATTTGATCTAGTCCATAATATTTAATTGGAAATTGAACTAAATAATTTGAACATAAAACAACCCCTCCCATCATAAATGAGAGGACTAAAAAAGTTTTATTCATTATGCAGATTTGCTTGCTAGGTCTTTTTTAAGTTTTTTTAATCTCATTGAGAGATTTACAGCTTTTGCAGATCTAAGGAATTCATCAAAACTTCCCTTCTTATCAACCGATCTAACTCCAGCATTAGATACAGTGAGTTTTAAGCTTTTCTTTAATATTTCACTTTTAAATTTTACTTTTTTTAAATTTGGTAAAAATCTTCTCTTAGTTTTATTGTTAGCATGACTAACGTTATGACCTTTAAGAGGCATTTTTCCAGTGAGTTCACATTTTTTAGACATAAATTTTAGTGCTTGTATAGGGTCAATGAGTTAATACGTCAATATCAATTTTTTGATCCTACTATTTGTGAAATATTTTTAACCCCTTCTTTTGTTAATATTTCTATTAATTCTTTATTAATTTTATTAGCAATATCTGGTCCTCTATAAACCATTCCTGTATATAGCTGAACAAGAGATGCCCCTCTGATAATTTTTTCGTATGCATCTTTACCTGAACTCACTCCTCCAACTCCTATAATTTTAATTTTATTTTTTAAATTTTTATAAAATAATTTAATTAATTCGTTTGACCTCTTTTCAACTGGTTTACCAGAAAGACCTCCCTTTTCTAATTTATTAATATTTTTTAGTGCCTCTCTATTTTTTTCAGTTGTGTTTGATATGATTAACAAATCAATTGAGTGATTGGCTAAAATATCACAAATATCCTCTATAGATTTATTTTCAATGTCAGGTGATATTTTAACAGCAATTGGTAGATCTGGTTTTAATTTGTCTTTTTCCTCTTTAACTTTAGATAACAAATGATTCATTTCTTCCTCTTTATGAAAATTTCTTAAATTTTCAGTATTAGGAGATGAAATATTAATAGTTATATAATCTGCAACGTTATAAAATTTATTTAAACACTTAATATAGTCTTCAACTCTATTCACACTTGTTTTATTAGGTCCTATATTTATTCCTAAAAAACCATTCGACTTATTTTTTTCAATTTTATTATAGATCTCGTTAGAACCTGAATTATTAAACCCTAATCTATTTATAAGTGCCTCATCCTCCTCAAGTCTAAATACTCTAGGTTTTGGATTTCCATATTGAGGTTCTGGTGTAATTGTACCTACTTCAACAAATCCAAATCCTAAATTAAATAAAGAATTATAAACTTCTGCATTTTTATCAAAGCCTGCAGCAACTCCAATCGGATTTTCTAGTGTCTTATTAAATATTTCTGTTTTTAAAATAGATTGATTTTCTATTTTTTTTTTTGGTATCGCATTTAATTTTAGGGCTTTGATAGCTAATGAATGTGCTACTTCAGGACTAAATTTAAAAATAAATGGTCTTAATTTATCAAACATTATCTAATTTACTTTTGACAAGCTGCTTTGTCTCTTGAACACCAAAAAAACTTATAAAAAATCCCATTCTGGGTCCATTTTCATCACCAAAAACAACTTCATAAATTAATTTAAACCAATCTCTTAAGTTTTCTTTGTAACCATTTTCTTTTCCTGCAGTATAAATTTGTGTTTGTATATCTTCTGGTTTCATGTCGTCGTTGCAATTGTCTAATATTTGGATAAGTGCCTCTAGAGCTTTCTTCTCAGTCTCATTTGGTTTTTTATACTTTTTATTTATTTTAATTACGTCATTAAAGTATTTAATTGCATAATTTATGAGATTATCAAAAATTGGGTGATTTTTTTCTTCAATATTTGTTTTATATTTTTTAACAAACTTCCATAATAATTCTTTTGTATCTGCGTTACTTGTTTCAACTAAATTTAATAACATTGAGAATGTCATAATAGGATTTTCAGATGGCATATTCGAGTCATGAACATGCCAAGCAGGGTTCATCAATAGTTGAAGTTCATTTTGATTTTTCCCTTTTTCCAAATTTTCTAGATATTCGTCAACTGCTTTAGGTACTATTTCTTTATATAATTTTTTTGCTCTTTTTGGATTTTGGTACATAAATAATGACAAACTCTCTGGGGAAGCATAGTCTAACCATTCATCAATTGTTATGCCATTACCTTTTGATTTTGAGATTTTTTCACCTTTTTCATCCAAAAAAAGTTCGTAAGCAAATCCAGAGGGATTTTGTTTTCCAAGCAATCTAATAATTTTGGTTGAAAGTATAGCGCTTTCGATCAAATCTTTTCCATACATTTCAAAATCAACATCTAGCGCATACCATCTCATTGCCCAATCTACTTTCCATTGAAGTTTACAATTTCCATCTAAAATACTTTTTTCTAATGTTTTTCCATTATTGTCGAAAATAACTTTTGAATTTTTTTCATCAATTTCTTTAATAGGTATTTCTAGAACTGCACCTGTTTCTGGACAAATAGGCAAAAAGGGAGAGTAAGTTTGCTGTCTTTCTTTGCCTAAAGTTGGGAGAATTATATCCATTATTCCTTGATAGTTATTTAATATTAATTTTAATGTCTCATTAAATTGTCCAGACTTATAAAGCTCTGTTGAGCTTTTAAAACTATATTTAAAACCAAATTTATTTAAGAAATTCTTCAGCATCTCATTGTTATGTTCTCCAAAACTATTAAATTTACCAAAAGGATCTGGAACATTTGTTAAAGGCTTATGCAAATTTTCATTTAGAATTTCTTGATTAGGAACATTTTCAGGAACTTTTCTTAAACCATCCATATCATCTGAAAAAGTAATAATTTCTTTTGGTAGATCAGTTAAATGGTTCAATGCATTGACTACCATTGATGTTCTTGCAACCTCTCCGAATGTTCCTATATGCGGCAATCCACTTGGACCATATCCAGTTTGAAGAATTATTTTACCTTTGCTTTCAATGTTGTTTTTTCTTTCTCTTAGAATCTTTTTAGCTTCAACAAATGGCCAGGCATTGGTTTTATCTATATTAAGTTTATCAATCATGACAATGTAAAATACTTAAAAACAACGTATTTAATAACTCTTATAGAGTTGAAATTTATTTACCATAAAATAATGTTCATTCAAAATGTCCAATTATAAAACTGTTTTTTTTATACTAGGTGTTTTACAAATAATTTTAGGATTATCTATGATTGTGCCTATTATGGCGCAATTTTATTATGATGAAATGGACTCGGGTTTTATAAGCTCAGGTTTAGTTTCAATTATTTTTGGTGTTCTATTTTTTTTATCAAACCTAGATTATGAAAAAAAACTATCTCTACCTCAGGCATTCTTGTTAACAGCATTGTCTTGGCTAAGTATAGCAATTTTTGGCTCTCTGCCCTTTGTATTTTCTGATCTAAATTTATCATTCACTGATGCCTTTTTTGAAAGCATGTCAGGAATTACCACAACTGGTTCCACTATTTTGACAAATCTTAACGAAACCTCAAAGGCAATATTGTTGTGGAGAGCGATGCTTCAGTGGCTAGGTGGTATTGGTATAATTGTAATGGCAATTACTTTAATGCCAATAATGAATATTGGGGGTATGCAATTATTTGTAATATCAAATACTCATACACCTGAAAAAATACTTCCAAAATCAAAGGAAATCTCAATACGTTTAATTGTTATTTATTCTTCGTTAACGCTAGCATGTGCTTTTTTCTATAAAATTTTTGGCATGAGTTTTTTTGACAGTGTTGTTCATTCAATGACAACAATTGCAACTGGTGGATTTTCTAATTACAACGAATCTATAGGTTTTTTTGATAGTGCATTAATTGAAATTACTTCAATGGTTTTTATAATTTTAGGAAGCATACCTTTCATTGCCTATATAAAATATCTTAGTGGAGATAAAAAAATATTCATTAACGATAGCCAAATAAAAACTTTTTTTAAAATACTTATCTTTTCAATTTTTTTAATGTTTTTTTATTTAAGCATTAAAAATCAAAGTATATTTGAAATTAATTTTAGAGAGGTGGCTTTCAATGTTGTTTCTATTTTAACAGGAACAGGATATGTAACACGTGATTTTAGTGAGTGGGGACAATTTCCTCTTATGTATTTCTTAATTTTAATGTTTATAGGTGGATGTGCAGGTTCCACAGCTTGTGGTATAAAAATTTTTAGAGTTCAAATTCTCATTCAGTTTATTTCTAACCAATTAAAAAAGATAATATATCCAAGGGGTATATTTAATATTAAATATGAAAAAAATAATGTTGATGAAAAATTTATGGCATCAATAATTTCATTTATATTTCTATATATATTAATTTTCTTTATACTGACTGCTTTATTGTCAGTTAATGGATTAAATTTTGTTACAGCTATATCTGCGGCAGCAACATCAATTTCTAATGTGGGGCCTGGATTAGGTGAGGTTATTGGACCAAACGGAAATTTTTCAAATTTAAACGACTTTTCTAAGTGGATATTAAGTGTGGGGATGATTTTAGGAAGATTAGAGTTGTTTGCAGTTCTTGTATTGTTTATACCTTCCTTTTGGAGAAAATATTAATGATTCGGAAAAAACAATCTCTATCAAATCTTTTTCAATACTACATGGACATAAGAATGATCCGTATATTGCTTCTTGGCGCTATAAGTGGTTTCCCATGGGTATTGATCGGGAGTAGTTTATCACTTTGGTTAAAAGAAGAGGGATTAAGTAGATCTACCATAGGATGGGCTGGATTAATATTTGGTGTTTATGCTTTCAATTATTTGTGGGCACCTTTGATAGATAGAATTCAAATTCCATATTTAACAAAAAAAATTGGGCACAGACGTGGATGGATTGTTTTAATGCAAATTGCAATCTTAATATCTTTAGTTTTATGGAGTTTAATAAATCCTACTGACAATTTGGCATTACTTATATCAATAGGCTTAGTAATAGCGATTGCTTCTGCAACTCAAGATATAACAGTAGATGCTTTAAGAAT
Source organism: Pelagibacteraceae bacterium (assembly GCA_011526385.1). Taxonomy (GTDB): domain Bacteria; phylum Pseudomonadota; class Alphaproteobacteria; order Pelagibacterales; family Pelagibacteraceae; genus Pelagibacter. The sequence goes on from WTIW01000070.1 coordinate 5,737, forward strand.
TGAACAAATTGGTGAAAAAGAATCAAAATCTATGGCAGCAGGTGCTGCTATGGCTGTAGTTGGTTGGTGGACAGGTTACAAACTTGGTGGTGTTATTGCATTATTTACAGCAGAATTTTTTGAAAAAAATGGTGTTGTTGATTATTGGCAAGCAACTTTTATCGTATTAGGGATAGTTGTAATCTTAATGAATATTGGACTTATGTTTGTCCATGAAAAAAGTTCTTCTGAAAGAGTTAAATCTCAAAGGAAGACAGATGCTTTAATAAGTAAAAATCTAGGCTCTAAAAATTTTATTACAGACATTATTGCATGGATTACCGGAACAATAGGTGGCCCAATCATTAGTTTTTTTAAAAAAAATGGTTTTTCTATTGCAATCGGGATTTTAGGATTTGTTTTCCTATTTAAAATTGGTGAAGCGTTTCTTGGAAGAATGTCTATAGTTTTTTATAAAGAATTAGGATTTTCAAAATCGGATATTGCTATTTATTCAAAAACACTTGGATGGATAACAACCGTAGTATTTACTTTGTTGGGCGGATTATTTGCAATTAGATCGGGCACTGTCAAAACAATGTTCATAGCTGGGGGTTTAATGGCATTAACTAATTTACTCTTTACGGTACTAGCGTGGAGTGGAAAATCTGAAATACTATTTGCTTTCGCTGTAATACTAGATGATATTACAGCTGCTTTTGCAACAGTAGCATTTGTTGCATTTATTTCATTACTGGTTGATAGAACATATACCGCAACTCAGTATGCTCTTTTAGCATCTATTGGAACGGCTGGAAGGACATTGCTTGCATCGTCATCGGGTGCTCTTGTAGATTGGCTAAATGGAGATTGGGGTATATTTTTTATTTTAACTGCAATAATGGTTATCCCTTCTTTGATATGTTTGTGGTTTATAAGAAACAAACTCAAGCTAAGTGCAAAATAACTATCATTATAATTTAGAAATATCTGATATTTTAGAAAAGCCAAAAAATAATTCAAGTGTTAGCACACAAATATTATTTGGAGAGAAATTTAAAATTTTAAAACAGCATAAGAAATTTTTTAAGATAAAATTAATTAATGATAATTATTCTGGTTATCTAAAAAAACAAAAATTTTTAGTCAATTACAAACCAACTCATAAAATTGGAAAACTAAAATCCCCTATATTTAAATTATCTAAAAGTAGAAGATTTACACATACAAAAAAATATTTACCTTTTGCTAGTAAAATTGAAGTTTTAAAAAGATTTAAATCTTTTGTGATGTTTAATAAAAATCTTTGGATAAAAAGCAAAGATTTAAAACCTTTGAATCATGAAATCAAAGACTTCTCTAAAATAGTAAATTTATTTAAAAATATAAAATATAAATGGGGTGGAAGAAGTTTTAAAGGTATAGATTGTTCTGCCTTAATTCAAATATTTTATACTTATAATAATAAATTTTTTCCTAGAGATACTATTGATCAGGTTAAATTTAAAAAAGGTATAAAATTAAAAAAAAAATTCAAAAAAGGCGATGTAATATTTTGGAAAGGACATGTGGGTGTTTGCTTAAATTCAAAACAAATAATACATGCTTATGGACCAAGAAAAAAGGTGGTAGTAATGCCAATTGATTACACAATAAAACTAATTGCAAAAACAGCAAAACTAGAAATCAAAAAAGTGTTTTCTATTTAATTATTATCTCTACCAAAATCAGGTTTTGAAATATCTTGTTTCAATTCGATAATTTGACGTCTTACTTTCTTAGAATTTTTCAACTTTTTCAAAATCTTGGAGTTTTGAGATTTGATAATGTTTGTTTTAAATTCTTTTAGATTTCTAATAAATAAATCAATTACTTGGACCATATTTTTTTTATTATTAAAAAATATATCTCTCCACATTATTTCATTTGATGCAGCAGTCCTTGAAAAGTCCCTCAATCCACCTGCACTGAATTGAATTATATTTTTTCCATACTTTTTTTGAAAATCTAAAGCAGTTTTTATTAGGTTGTATGCAATTAAATGCGGCAAATGACTTGTCATTGAAAAAATCTTATCATGTTGGTTTGGTTCCATTGTTATGATTTTAGAACCAATTTTTACCCAAAACCTGGTAAGTTTTTTTTGATTAGATTTATCCTTGTCATTTAAAATAATGCACCATTTGTTTAAAAATAAATTTTTTGATCCATATTGAGGTCCACTAACTTCTGATCCGGCAATTGGGTGGCTCATGATCCATTTTAAAGTTTTTTTTAATTTTGTTTTTTTTATTTTTGAAACATTTTCTTTTGTTGATCCAATATCGGTAATTAAAGTTTTTGAAGATAAATATTTATTAAGACTTGGTATGATTTTTTCATAAACACTCATGGGTGTACTTAAAATAACAAAATCAACATCAGCAATATTTTCATCAAGTTTTTCTAAAAGAATTATTTTAGAACTAATTTTTTTTATTTGTTTTTTGTATTTTTTGGATTTTTCGTAAACCAGTATTTTTTTTGATAATTTTTTATTTATAGTAGCTCTTAATAAAGAAGAGCCAATTAAACCACATCCAATTATTAAAAGTTTATCAAACATTTTTAAATATTTTTGAAATTTGTTTTAAAAAGAATTTGTTCTCATAGGTGTTACCAATAGTTACTCTTAAACAATTTTTAATTCCATATGAATCCATCTCTCTCAATATAACACCTTTGCTCTCTAACCTCTTGGATACCAATTTAGAAGTTAGTTTTGATTTATTAAAATTTAATAAAAAGAAATTTGCTGTTATTTCATTTGTAGAAATCTTAAATTTATCAAGTTCTTTTTTAATTTTATTACACCAGTAAAGATTATGTTTAATTGATTTTTTAACGTGATCCTTATCCAGCAAAGCCTCTTTTGCACAAACTTGAGCAAGTTTATTGACATTAAATGGTGGTTTAATTTTGTATAACTCATCAATTATTTTTTTATCACCATACCCCCATCCAACTCTCAAGGATGCCAGTCCATATATTTTAGAGAATGTTCTTAAAATAAAAACATTTTTTGAATTTTTAAAAATATCTAATGCAGGAGAATAATCCTTATTTTGCATGTATTCAAAATACGCATCATCAAGCACTAATAGAATTTTGGAATTTAATTTTTTTCTTAAAATAATTAGATCGCTTTTTGATAAATATGTTCCTGTTGGATTATTTGGATTTGCTAAAAAAACAATTTTTGTCTTTTTATTTACCTTTTTAATAATATCATTTATTGATGCTTTGAAGTTTATCTCTTTCGAATATATTATTTTTGCTCCAGCAATTTTTGCATAAATTCTGTACATTAAAAAGCTGAATTCTGGGACAATAACTTCATCATTTTTGTTTAAAAAAAGAGTACACAACATTTGAATTATTTCATCTGATCCTGCACCACATATAATTTTATTTTCATTCAAGTTGAACTTTTTTGAAATAGTTTTTGTTAATTCCTTAAATTTACTATCTGGATATTTTGAAATGTTTTTATCAATGTTTCTTAATGCTTTCTTAACCCTGTTCCCCACTCCTAGAGCAGATTCATTTGCTGAAAGCTTTATAACTTTTTTGGTTTTTTTTAGCATTGATCTTCCAGGTTTGTAGGTTTGAAGATCTATTTTTTTAAACAATGGATTAATCATTTTGAATATTTTTTAGTTAAATATTTATATAATTAATAAAAAGAAGCAATCAATTCCAAAAAAATTGACATGTAAATATCTATCTAGTAAAAGTTTTTTGCGCTGATTTAAACTGAATTGCGAGCGCTTAAAAAAACCTGCTAAATAAGTTTTTTACCTCACAATTCATTAAATTAAAAAAATTATGAATAAATTAAGTAAGGTAAAAAATATTATAGTAAATGGTCCTCAGAAATTAGATTGTGGCAAAGAAATATCTAACTTTCCTATTGCCTATGAAACTTATGGAAATCTTAATGATCAAAAGGATAATGCTATTCTTATTTTTCATGCTCTAACGGGCGATCAATTTGCTGCTGGTAAAAATCCAATTACAAATAAAGATGGATGGTGGAGCTATGCTCTAGGACCGGGTAAGGCGATTGATACTGATAAATTTTTTGTAATATGTGCTAATGTTATTGGTGGGTGCATGGGATCTTATGGACCTAGCACTATTGACAAAAATACAAACGCACAAATTAGCACAAACTTTCCTGTCATAACAATTAATGACATGGTTAATGCCCAATTTAATCTTTTAGAGCATTTTAAAATAGAAAAATTATTTGCAGTTATAGGTGGCTCAATGGGAGGTATGCAAGTACTTCAGTTTGTATCAAACTTTCCAGACAAAGCTCAAATTGCTGTACCGATTGCATGTACGTCTAGTCATTCTGCTCAAAATATAGCTTTTAATGAACTTGGAAGACAAGCAATTATGGCTGATGCAAACTGGAAAGCTGGCAAGTATAACGAAGATAAAACAAATCCTGACAAAGGGTTATCAGTTGCTAGAATGGCTGCACATATAACTTATTTATCAAAAAAAGGTTTACAAGAAAAATTTGGAAGAAAGTTGCAAGAAAGTGATGATTTAAAATTTAGTTTTGATGCAGACTTTCAAATAGAAAGCTATCTGAGATATCAAGGATCAGTCTTTGTAGATAGATTTGATGCAAATAGCTATTTATACATAACAAGGGCTATGGATTATTTTGATTTATCAAAACAATTTGATGGAAATTTATCAAAGGCTTTTGAAAATACAAAAACGAAGTTTTTTGTAATTTCTTTTACGTCAGATTGGCTTTATCCAACTTCAGAAAATAGAGAGATTGTTATAGCTTTAAATGCAATAGGGGCTGACGTTGGTTTTGTTGAAATAGAGTCTGATAAAGGTCATGATTCATTTTTACTTGATGTCCCTGACTTTCTTGAGACTTTAGGTAGTTACCTCAAAACAAATTACATAAATTTAAATGAAAAAAGAATTTAAAGTTATTTCAGAATTAATTGATAATAAATCAAAAGTATTAGATGTTGGGTGTGGTAATGGAGAATTAATGAAATACCTTCATGAAAATATTACTCAAAATATTCGTGGATTAGAAATTTCAAAAGAAAGTGTACAAAATTGTTTATCAAAAGGTTTAACTGTTATTGAAGGAAATGCAGAAAATGATTTAAAACAATTTCCAGATCATTCTTTTGATTTTGTTGTTTTAAGTCAAACTCTACAAGCTTTTTTAGATCCAGAAAAAGTTATTAAAGAACTCTTAAGAGTTGGAAAAAAAGCGATCGTTACAATACCAAATTTCGGTCATTGGAAAGTGAGACTTCACCTTTTAGTTAAAGGAACAATGCCCGTAACAGAAAACCTTCCAGACCAATGGTATAATACACCTAACCTACATATGTGTACTTTGAGAGATTTTTTTAATTTTTGCAAAGAAAGACAAATAAAAGTATTTAAATCACTAGCCTTAAAAGGCGAAAAAACATTAAATATTAATACAAATAATATATCCCTAAGAAATCTAGATTCACAATTAGGAATTTTTTTAATTCAAAATTAAATGCAAATAAAAATAATTAAGTGTCTTCAAGATAATTATTCTTACATAATTATAGATAATAATAATAATGCGTGTGTTGTGGATCCTAGTGAAAGTGATCCAGTAATAAAGTATTTAGAGGAAAATAAAATTAATTTAAAATTTATATTAAATACACATCATCACTACGATCATGTTGGTGGCAATAAAGAATTAAAAAAAAAATATAATGCAAAAGTTTTAGGATACATAAACGATAAAGAAAGAATTCCTGAAATTGATATTTTCCTTAAAAATAAAGAAATATGGAATACAGATTCTTTTAAATTTCAGATTTTCCATATTCCTGGACATACTTCAGGGCATATTTGTTATTATTTTAAAAATGAAAAATTTTTATTTACAGGAGACACATTATTTTCATTAGGCTGTGGAAGAATTTTTGAAGGAACATATGAACAAATGTTTTCATCGCTTCAGTTATTTAAAAGTTTTCCAAAAGATACAAAAATATTTTGTGGTCATGAATATACATTAAAAAATTCAGAGTTTTGTAAAAAATATGATCCAAAAAATAAAAAATTAGATAATCGGATTTTGGAGATAAAAAATGTACTCTCTAAAGGCTTACCAACTATACCAACTACAATTGAAGATGAACTTGATTGTAACATTTTTTTAAGGTCAGGTGATCTAGAAACCTTTTCAAAACTAAGAGATTTAAAGGATAATTTCTAGGTTATTCAGCTTGACTAAAACCCGACCCTGACTATATTGCTGTTATTAAAAATTAGGATACATAATGTCTTTCGCAGTTATACAAACAGGTGGTAAACAATACAAAGTTCAAGCTGGAGAAATAATCAAAATAGAGAAGCTTGAGGATTCTAAGCCTGACACAAAAATAGAATTTAATGAAGTTCTAGCCTATGGAGATGATAAAAATCTTGAGATTGGTGAGCCAACTATATCAGGCGCTAAGGTAGAGGCTGACTTAATTGAAAATGGTAAAAACAGAACAGTATTAATATTTAAAAAAAGAAGAAGAAAGAATTCTAGAAGAAAAAATGGACACAGACAGCAATTTTCATTAATAAGAATAAATAAAATATTTGCAAAAGATGGAAAAGTAATTTCTGAGGCAGAAAAAATGAAAAAAGTCTCTAAAGAAGTTAAAGTTGAAAATAAGGAAGCTTCGAAATAAATAGGTAAAGTATGGCAACGAAAAAAGCAGGTGGATCATCGAGAAACGGAAGAGATAGCGCCGGTAGAAGACTTGGTGTTAAGAAATACGGTGGTCAGTTTGTTGTTCCTGGAAACATAATAGTAAGACAAAGAGGAACAAAGATTTTTCCTGGTGAAAACGTAGGTATGGGTAAAGATCATTCTATTTTTTCTGTTATTGAAGGTAAGGTTGTATTTAAAAAAAGTAAGTCAGATAGAACTTACGTTTCTGTTAAGCCCAATTAATCGCTACAACTCCTAACATAGTTGTATCATGAAATTTTTAGATCAAGTAAAAATATTTGTAAAAGCTGGAGATGGTGGATCCGGTTCACCAAGTTTTAGAAGAGAAAAATTTATTGAATTTGGAGGGCCTGATGGTGGCGATGGTGGCAAAGGTGGGTCTATAATCCTAAAATCAGAAAGAAATCTAAATACTTTGATCGACTTTAGATATCAACAACACTTCAAAGCTGAAAGAGGTGGGGACGGAAGTGGAAAAAATAAAACTGGAAGAGGTGGAGAGGTTTTATATCTTAAAGTACCTGTAGGTACCCAAGTATTCGAAGAGGATAATAAAACGTTGATCTATGATTTTAAAAAAGAAAATGAGGAATTTGTTGTAGCAATAGGAGGAAAAGGTGGATTTGGAAATACAAGATTTAAATCATCAACTAATCGCGCACCAAAAAAATTTACTAAAGGAGCCAAAGGAGAAGAATTTTGGATATGGTTACAACTTAAAACAATTGCAGACATTGGTATAATAGGATTACCTAACGCTGGCAAATCCAGTTTATTGGCATCTATTACAAGTGCAAACCCAAAGATAGCAAACTATAAATTTACTACTTTAAATCCAAACTTAGGTGTAACAATTTATGATGATAAAGAAATTACATTAGCAGATATACCAGGATTAATTGAGGGAGCACACACAGGAACAGGACTTGGAATTAAGTTTTTAAAACATATCGAAAGATGTAAATCACTTCTTCATTTAATTGATATTACAGAAAATGATCTGGAGGCCTCTTATAATCAAGTAAGGACAGAGTTAGGTGAATATAGTAATGATCTATTAAAAAAAGAGGAGTTAATTGTGCTTAATAAAATTGACTTATTAGATGATTTGGAAGTGAAAGAAAAATTTCAAAATTTTAAAAATAAAGTAAAAAAAAATGTGATGATAATGTCTACTTTAAATAAAGATACTTTATCAAATGTGAAAGCAAAGTTATTAAACTATGTATCTTAGGGAGTCAAAAACAGTTGTTGTAAAAATTGGATCATCTCTACTTATTGATGAAAATAAGAAGATTAGAGATAAATGGCTTATTAATTTTGCAAAAGATATTCAAAATCTTCAAAAATTAAAAAAAAATATAATTATTGTAAGTTCTGGTGCAATAGCCTTAGGATGTAAAAAACTAAAGCTAAATAAAAAAAGTCTCAAACTTGATAAAAGTCAAGCTATTGCATCAATTGGGCAAATTGAGCTTATGAACTTATTTAAAAAATACTTTAGTGTAAATAAAATTAACATTTCTCAAATTTTACTTACTCTTGAAGATACTGAGAAAAGAAGAAGAGCAATTAATGCAAAAAGAACTTTTGAAAATCTTTTTAGTCTGGGTTTTATACCAATTGTTAATGAAAATGACAGTATCGCAACATCTGAAATTAAATATGGCGATAATGATAGATTGGCATCAAGAGTTGCTCAAATTTCAGGTGCGGATTGTTTAATTCTACTTTCTGATGTTAATGGTCTTTATACAAAAAACCCAAAAATTGATAGGAACGCAAAACTTATTAAAGAAATAAAATCAATTGATGAAAATATAGAAAAAATTGCAACAAAAAGTATTAGCGAACACGGAACCGGTGGAATGAAAACTAAGATAGATGCTGCAAAAATTTGTCAATTATCAGGGTGTCATATGGCTATTGCAAACGGTCTAATAAATAGACCGATTAAAAATATTTTATTAAAAAATAATTGTACATGGTTTTTACCAAAAATTTCAAAATTAGACGCTAGAAAGAAATGGATAATAAGTTCAATTTCACCTAAAGGCGATCTAATAATTGATGATGGTGCTTTAAATGCACTTAAAAAGGGTAAAAGTTTACTTGCAGCTGGAATTAAAAATGTAAGAGGAAATTTTAACAAAGGAGATCATATTAAAATTTTGGATAAAAACCTAAAAGAATTTGCTAGAGGATTAAGTAGTTTTACTTCAGATGAAATATCTATAATTAAAGGACAACATTCAAAAATTATTTCAAACTTATTAGGATACGTGTCTAAGTCTGAGGTTGTTCATAAAGATGATATGGTAAGAATATAATGAGCAAGTATTTGACTAAATTAGGTGATAATGCAAAAAAAGCATTTAAAAATATTGATACAAAAACAAAAAATAAAGTTTTAAGACATTTTGCAAATTCTATTTATAAAAATAAAAATAAAATCTTATTAGAAAATCTCAAAGATATTAGATATGCAAAAAGTAAGGGTCTTAAGGAAAACCTAATAAACAGACTTTCTCTTAATAATGAAAAGTTAGATTCAATTATAAAGTCAATTAAAACCGTCATAAAATTAAAAGATCCAGTAAATGAGAAATTAAGCTCATGGAAAAGACCAAATGGTTTAAAAATTTCTAGAGTAAGTATACCAATTGGTGTTATTGCAGTTATTTATGAAAGCAGACCTAACGTAACAGCCGATGTTTCAACTCTGTGTTTTAAGTCAGGAAACTGTGTAATTTTAAGAGGAGGTTCTGAAGCTTATTTTACAAATAAACTTTTAGCGAATTATTTCAGAGGCTCGCTTGAAAAAAATAAAATTAATAAAAACTTTGTTCAATTCGTTGAAAATAAAAACAGAAAACTTGTAGATTTTATATTATCTAAAATGAGCAGATACATAGATGTTGTGATACCAAGAGGTGGAAAAAGCTTAGTTAAAAAAGTGCAAGATTTATCAAAAGTGCCTGTAATAGGCCACCTGGAGGGAATTTGTCATACATATATTGATAAAGATGCAAAAATTAATATGGCAAAAAAAATACTTGTTAATGCAAAAATGAGAAATACGAGTATTTGTGGTGCTACAGAGACTGTATTGATTCATAAAAATAAATTAAAAAATATTGATGAAATATTAAATGAACTAACAAAAAACGGATGTCAGATCATTGGAGATAGAAAAGTAAAAAAATTTTATTCTGGAAATGTTTTATCAGCAAATAATAAGTCTTGGGCAACAGAGTATTTAGCAGCAAAAATATCAGTCAAAATTGTTAAAGATTTAGATGAAGCAATCGCACATATAAACAAATATGGAACGATGCATACAGATGCAATTATTACTAGTAATAATAAAACTGCGATTAAATTTATTAAAAATATAAAAAGCTCCATTGCTATACAAAATTCTTCAACACAATTTGCTGATGGAGGTGAGTTTGGTTTTGGTGGTGAAGTTGGTATATCAACAAATAAGCTGCCTCCAAGAGGCCCTGTTGGACTAAATCAGCTTGTAAGTTATAAATATGAAGTATATGGGTCTGGTCAAATCAGAAAATAAATTCAAAATTGGAATTTTAGGAGGAACTTTTGACCCAGCACATAAGGGTCATATAAGAATTTCTAAAACTGCTAAAAAGTTATTTAATTTAAAAAAAATTATTTGGGCAATAACTAAAAAAAATCCATTTAAAAATAAAAGTTCTTTAAGTCTTAGACAAAGAATAAACTTTGCAAAAAAAATAAATATAAAAAATAAATTTATTACAGTTAAGTTTTTTGAAGACAAAATTAAATCAAATAAAACTATTGATCTTCTAAAATATCTAAAAAAAAATAAATCTTATGAGCTTTATTTTATTATAGGAGCGGACAACTTAATTACATTTCATAAATGGAAAGGATTTAAAGATATAATTCGTATAAGTAAAATTCTTGTTTTTGATAGAGATGGATATAAGTCAAAAGCCTTAAAATCTCCTGTTTACAAAAAATATCATAAAAAAAGGGTTGAATTTATTAAATTTAATAAAGTCAAAATTTCATCTTCTCAATTAAGGAAAATTTGATACTGTAAAATCAATTAATGGATAAAATCTCCAGTCTTAAAAAAGAAATAATTAACACTCTAGACTCCAACAAAGCTCAGGACATAGTTTCAATTGATCTGGAGGGCAAATCCTCAATGGCAGATTATATGATTATTGCAAGTGGTACATCTTCAAGACATATTCAAGCTTTATCTGAACAAGTTTTTGAAAGATTTAAACAAAGTGGAATTCAAAATTGTAAAATTGAAGGCAAGGATAGTAGTGATTGGAAATTAGTTGATGGTATAGATTTAATTGTGCATATTTTTAATCCAGAGAAAAGAAAGTTTTATGAATTAGAAAAAATGTGGTCAGAATTGATACCAAAAGAAAAATTAATAATATGATAAATAGATTTAAAATTTTTTTTTTCATTTTTTTATTATCAACTAGCCTTTCTGATTTATCAAAAGCAGCAAATGATGATGATATTTATAAAAAAATAGATTTGTTTAGCGAAGTACTTGATAAAATTAATAAAGAATATGTAGATGAGATAAATCAGAGTGAAGCTATGGATGCTGCTATTAATGGTGTTCTACAATCTTTAGATCCATATTCTGCATATATGTCTCCTGAGTCTTTTGAAAATATGCAAACAGAAACTAGCGGAGAATTTGGTGGTCTAGGAATTGAAGTTGGAATGGAAGCGGGTGTTGTAAAAGTAATTTCACCTATAGATAATTCTCCAGCATCTAAAGTTGGGGTGAAGGCTGGTGATTACATTGTGAAAATTGATGATGTTCAAGTCCAAGGAAAATCTCTAACTGAAGCAGTTGATTTAATGAGAGGTCCAGTTGGGACTGATATTGAAATTACAGTAAGAAGAGTTGGAGAAAAGAAGGCATTAACTTTTGTAATTACTCGAGACATAATAAAAGTTGCCTCTGTTAAATCAAAAATAATTGATGATAAAACTGGTTATATCCGTCTTACATCATTTAATGAAAATAGCAGTGACCAGATAAAAGATAAGCTAAAAGAATTCAAAGAAAGTGGGAATGTTGAAAATTATATTTTAGATTTAAGAAATAATCCTGGAGGTTTGCTTTCTCAGGCAATCAAAATTTCTGACTTCTTCTTAGAAAATGGAGAAATAGTTTCAACAAAAAGTAAAAGAAAATTTGAAAATAGAAAATGGTTTGCAAAAAAAGGAGATGTGTTGAATGGTGGAACTATGATTGTGTTAATTAATTATGGATCTGCATCTGCCTCAGAAATTGTTGCAGGAGCATTACAAGACCATAAAAGAGCAATTTTAGTAGGAGAAAGTACCTATGGAAAAGGATCAGTTCAATCAATTATACCTTTAAAAAATGATGGAGCCATAAGACTTACAGTTTCAAAATATTATTTACCATCAGGAAAATCTATTTCCCAAGTTGGTGTAACTCCAGACATAGAAGTTGCAGAAGGATCTGATGATTTCAGAATTAATACAGATACAGATAATCAGCTTGATTACGCTCTTAAACTATTAAACGGATAAAATGTTAGAAAAATTTGAAAAATTACCACTCAGAAGTGGTGTTGGGATAGTTGTATTAAATAAAAACAATAAAGTTTTTGTAGCTAAAAGAATTGATAATCCAAAAAATTTTTGGCAAATGCCACAGGGTGGTATTGATGAAGGTGAGAATAATCTAGATGCTGCGCTAAGGGAACTGGAGGAAGAAACAAGTATTAGATCTGTAAAATTATTAAAAGAAATAGATGGCTATACCACATATCTATTACCAGATAATTTATTAGGAATTATATGGAAGGGAAAGTTTAAAGGCCAAAAGCAAAAATGGTTTATTGTTAAGTTTATGGGCGAGGATAGTGAAATCAATATTAAGACTAAGCACCCAGAATTTTTAGATTGGCAGTGGATAGATTATAAAAAAATAACTGAAACAGTTGTAGACTTCAAATTACATGTTTATCAACAAATCCAAAAGGAGATTGAAAAAGTAGTTAATTGATACTTAAAGATTTTAATACTTCGACTTTATGATTTAGTAAAAATCTTTTCTGGTCATCTAAGTTTTCTTTATTCAATTCATTTTCAGCTTCAGTTATATTCTCTGAAATAAATTTTTTGTCAGCATCTTTAATATCAAATATAGAGCTTGTTAAAATTGATAATGAATTATCTTTAAATTCAACAATTCCATCTTCAACATAAAAACTATGCTCCTCTGTTCCAGAAATAACTTTGATTATACCTGGTTTTAAGAATGAGATAATTGGTATATGATCTTTTAAAATACCCATTTCTCCCTCAAAAGCAGGAACGATTACTTCAGAAACATTTTCTTTCGATAAAAAAGATTTCTCTGGATTAACGATATCTATATTAAACCCTTCGCTCATTAAGCAGCAGCATCCTTAGCCATTTTTTCAGCTTTTTCTATAGCTTCCTCTATTGTACCAACCATATAAAACGCTGCTTCAGGTAAATGATCATACTCACCTTTGCAAATAGCATCAAAACCTTTGATTGTAGATTCTAGATCAACCAGTTTTCCTGGTGAACCTGTAAATACTTCTGCAACAAAGAAAGGTTGTGATAAAAATCTCTGAATTTTTCTTGCTCTTGCTACAATTAATTTATCTTCCTCTGATAATTCATCCATTCCAAGAATTGCAATGATATCCTGAAGAGATTTGTAAGTTTGTAAAACCTTCTGAACTTCTCTAGCAACTCTGTAGTGTTCATCTCCAACAATTCTAGGATCAAGAATTCTTGATGTTGAATCTAATGGGTCAACAGCAGGATAAATTCCAATTTCAGCAATTTGTCTTGATAATACAGTTGTGGCATCTAAGTGAGCAAATGACGTAGCTGGAGCTGGATCTGTTAAGTCATCAGCAGGTACATAAATTGCTTGTACAGATGTAATTGAACCTTTGTTAGTAGTTGTAATTCTCTCTTGCAGATTACCCATATCAGTTGCTAATGTTGGTTGATATCCTACTGCAGATGGAATTCTACCAAGAAGTGCTGATACTTCTGAACCTGCTTGGGTAAATCTAAAAATATTATCTACGAAGAAAAGTACATCTTGACCTTCTTGATCTCTAAAATATTCTGCAACAGTTAATCCTGTTAAGGCTACTCTAGCTCTTGCTCCTGGAGGCTCATTCATCTGTCCATAAACTAATGCAGCTTTTGATCCTGCTTCATTTGTCTTAATTACTCCAGACTCTATCATTTCATGATAAAGATCATTTCCTTCTCTAGTTCTTTCCCCGACACCTGCAAAAACTGAGAAGCCACCATGTGCTTTTGCAACGTTATTGATTAATTCCATAATTAATACTGTTTTTCCAACTCCAGCACCTCCAAATAATCCAATTTTACCTCCTTTTGCGTAAGGAGCTAAAAGATCAATTACTTTTATTCCAGTCACCAAAACTTCAGTTTCAGTTGACTGATCATTAAATTCAGGAGCAGATCTATGTATAGGCCAATTATCAGTTGGTTTAATTTCTCCTCTTTCGTCAATTGGTTCACCAATCACATTTATAATTCTTCCTAATGTTTCAGGTCCTACAGGAACTTTAATAGGTGCGGCTGTATCGATTACTTCATCTCCTCTTTTCAATCCTTCAGTAGCATCCATGGCAATAGTTCTCACGCTAGACTCACCTAAGTGTTGGGCAACTTCTAATACAAGCCTGTTACCACCGTTATTACACTCTAATGCAGTTAAAATTTCTGGTAGCTCTCCTTCAAATTTTACGTCTACTACCGCTCCAATAATTTGTGTGATCTTTCCTTTTCTCATAATTATAAACTTTCTGCTCCTGATATGATTTCTATTAGTTCTTTAGTAATTGCTGCCTGACGACTTCTATTGTACTCAATAGTCAGTTTGTCAACCATTTCACCTGCGTTTCGGGTTGCATTGTCCATAGCGCTCATTCTAGAACCCTGTTCGCTAGCTGAATTCTCTAACATTGCCTTAAATATCTGAGTTGAAATATTTTTAGGAAGTAAATTTCCTAAAATTTCATCTTCATCTGGTTCAAACTCATAGTTTTCCTCTGATGATTTATCTTTCTCCTCAGTAGTTTTTAAGGGAATAATTTGTTGTTCTTGTGGAATTTGAGTTATTACATTTTTAAACTGGTTATAAAAAATTGTACATACATCAAATTCTTTATTTTCAAATTTTTCAATAATTATTTTTCCTACTTTATCAGCATCAAAATAATTAGCATTTTTAGAATCTTTAAATGAAATATTCTCAATTATGTTTTCTTGATATAATCTTTTAAGTTGATCATAACCTTTTGATCCAACTGTAATTATTTTTAAAGTTTTGCCGCTTTCAGATAATTTTTGAAAATATGCTTTAGCTTTTTTAATTATATTAGAATTAAAACCACCACAAAGACCTCTATCTGCAGTCATAACAACACAAAGATGCACTTTGTCATCTCCAGTTCCAGACAAAAGCTTAGGTGCATTTTCCTGATCAGAAATACCACTAGAAAGGTTTAAAATAATATTATTCATTTTTTCAGAATAAGGTCTCCCTCTTTCAGCGCTCTCTTGGGCTCTTCTTAGCTTTGCGGCTGCAACCATTTTCATAGCCTTAGTAATCTTTTGTGTTGATTTAACACTAGATATTCGTTTCTTTAAATCGTCTAAACTTGCCATTTCCTATGAATTAAAGTTTTTTTTTAGATCAGAAATTAAATCAGTTAATAATTTCTCATTTTCGTCCTCAAGTTTTCCTGAGGAATTAATTGACTCAATTATCTCTGGTTTTTCAGATCTGCATTTTTCGATTATTTTAGTTTCAAAATTTGCGATATCTTTTTGATCAATATCATCTAAATGACCTTTAACACCACAAAATACTGATATTACTTGTTCTGCTACAGTCATAGGTGAATACTGTTTCTGTTTTAAAAGTTCAGTTAATTTCGAACCTCTGTTTAGTAGCTTTTGAGTTGCTGCATCAAGGTCAGATCCAAACTGAGCAAATGCAGCCATTTCTCTGTATTGGGCAAGTTCTAGTTTCATTGATCCAGATACTTTTTTCATTGCTTTAGTTTGAGCAGATGAGCCAACTCTTGATACTGATAAACCAACGTTAATTGCTGGTCTTATACCTTGGTTAAATAGTTCTGTTTCAAGAAAAATTTGTCCATCTGTAATTGAAATTACATTAGTTGGGATAAATGCAGACACGTCACCACCCTGTGTCTCAATTATTGGAAGCGCAGTTAAAGATCCACCGCCATGCTCATCACTTAATTTTGCTGCTCTTTCAAGTAATCTACTATGCAAATAAAATACATCTCCTGGGTAAGCTTCTCTTCCCGGCGGTCTTCTTAGTAATAGTGACATTTGTCTATAAGCAACAGCTTGTTTTGAGAGATCATCATAAATAATTAGTGCATGCATACCATTATCTCTAAAATACTCTCCCATTGCACAACCAGTATACGGCGCTAAAAACTGAAGAGGTGCAGCATCAGATGCTGTAGCGGCAACAATTGTTGTGTATTCCATTGCTCCAGCTTCTTCTAATGTTTTTTCAATTTGCCTTACTGTTGATCTTTTTTGACCTATAGCAACATAAATACAGTAAAGCTTTTGCTTTTCATCTCCAGATTCGTTTATTTTTTTTTGATTTATAATTGCATCAATTGCAACTGCAGTTTTACCTG
>WTIW01000002.1:0-3161 GCA_011526385.1 Pelagibacteraceae bacterium
TATGCTTGATATATGCAAATAAATTTGGAGATACACTTGTATACTATCTTGCTTATACAGTTTCAGTCGCTGGAATAATTCAGTTTTTATTTTTATTAGTATTTGTTAGAAAATTTTTTCTTCCCAAACTTACTTTAAATTTTAAAATACATGAAAATGTAAAATTATTTTTCAAAAAACTTTTGCCAAGTATTTTTGCTTCTGGAGTTACGCAAATAAATATTTTAGTTGGAACAATAATTGCATCGTTTCAAGCAAGCGCAGTATCATATCTGTATTATGCTGATAGAATTTATCAAATAAATCTTGCAATAGCAGGGATTGCAATTGGGACAGTTATTCTTCCGAACCTAAGCAAGCATGTTCAAACTAAAAATAATACTAAAATTTCAGAACTTCAAAATAAAGCTTTGGAATTAAGTTTATTTTTAAGTTTACCAGCATCATTGGCATTGATTGTAGCATCTGAAGAAATAACCTCTTCATTATTTGGTTATGGATCTTTTGGTGAAGATAGTGTTAAAAATTCAGCGAAAGCATTATTTTATTTTGCTTTAGGACTGCCTGCATTTTCCCTAATTAAAATTTTTTCAAGTTTTTTGTTTGCAAGAAATGATACCTCCACTCCATTTAAAATATCTTTATTATCAGTAATAATTAATATTTTAATAAGTGTAATTTTCTTTAAAGATTTTGGTTTTATAATTATACCAATTGCCACAACATTATCATCCTGGTTTAATGGTATTTATTTATTAGTAATTGTTTTAAATAAGAACTTCTTTAAATTCTCAAAAAATTTTTTCTTTTCATTCTTTAAAATTTTAATTTCCAATTTATTAACAATAGGCGTCTTCTACTTCCTCATTAATTTTTTTAGTAAAAATTTAAGCTATGAAAGTAATTATAAGTTTTTATGTATTATTGGTTTAGTATTATTTACTTTTATATTATATATTTTTATCTCAATCGTTACTAAAGCTTTCAAATTATCTGATATTAAAATAAAACATTAAATTATATGGCAAAAAAAATTTTTTCTGGAGTACAACCAACTGGAAATCTTCACCTAGGAAATTATATTGGTGCAATTAAAAATTTTGTTGATCTTCAAAATGAACCAGAAAATAATTGTGTTTTTTGTGTAGTTGATCTTCATGCGATTACTTTAAAACAAGATCCACTAGAACTGAAAAATAATATCAGAGAGACAGCAGCCACATTTATTGCAAGTGGAATAGATCCAACAAAAAGCATTATATTTAATCAATCTTTAGTACCAGCGCACTCAGAAGGATCATGGATACTTAGCTGTATTGCTAGAATGGGATGGTTAAATAGAATGACCCAATTTAAAGAAAAAGCTGGCAAAGACAAAGAAAAAGCTAGCGTTGGTTTATATATTTATCCAGTGTTAATGGCAGCAGATATTCTACTTTATGATGCTACACATGTTCCCGTTGGTGATGATCAAAAACAACACTTAGAACTTTGTAGAGATATTGCACAGAAATTTAACAATGATTACAATGTTAAAGATGTTCTTGTTCCACCAGAGCCACTGATACAAAAACAGTTTTCAAGAATTATGAGTTTAAAAGATGGTCAAAAAAAAATGAGTAAATCAGATGTTTCAGACTTAAGCCGTATTAATTTAACAGATGATAAAGATAAAATAGTAAATAAAATAAAAAAAGCAAAAACAGATCCACACCCAATTCCAGAAAATGTTAAGGATTTAGATCAGCGACCAGAAGCTGAAAATTTACTTGGAATATATTCAAGTTTAAAGAGACAAAGTATTGAAAAAACTTTAGAGGAGTTTGGGGGTAAAAATTTTTCAGAATTTAAAAATAATCTATCTGAATTACTAGTAAGCAATATAGAGCCAATATCTAAGGAGATAAAAAATTTATTAAACAATCATGATCATCTCGATAAAATTCTTTTAGATGGAGGTATAAAAGCAAACGAAATAGCTGAAAAAAAAGTTAGAGAAATTAAGAAAATTATAGGTTTTTAAGATATTTAAAATTAAATAATCGTTATTATATCTAAGTCATGTTTGTGCAAACCCAAAAAACTCCTAATCCAAATTCTTTAAAATTTATACCTGGAAGAACTGTATCAAATGATGGTCCATATGAAATTTTAAATAAAGATGAAACTAAAAATACACTAATTAGAAATATTCTTTCTATAAATGGTGTTACAGGAATTTTCTTGGGTGAAGACTTTTTATCTGTGAATAAAGTAGATGAAACAAGTTGGGAAGATATTCAACACATTATTATATCTTACATTAATGAATTTTATGCCGAGGGTAATAAATGTATAATTGATAAATCAAATTCAAGTGAACCAGATGGTGATTTTGACGAGATAGAAAAAAAAATTATTCATATATTAGAAACAAAAGTAAGACCTGCAGTTGCTAAAGATGGTGGTGATATAAAATTTAAAGAATATAAAGATGGAAAAGTAAAAGTGGAGCTACAGGGAAGTTGCTCTGGATGCCCATCTTCAACTATGACGTTAAAACAAGGTGTTCAGAATTTGCTTTCACACTATATTCCTGAAGTAAAAGAAGTATTAGCTGTTTAATAAAGATTTTAATTTAATATAATTTACTCATTAAAAAAATAGAGTATGCCTAAAAAAATTAGAAACGATTCAATATTTATAAAACCTGACTCTGCTAAAATTAAAAAATTAAAGAGTAGCAATAAGAGCAAAAAAGTTTTTCAAAAGAAAGACCTAAATAGTCTCTCAAAGTTTTCTTTAGCTAGCACAATAATAATTCTATCTTTTTTTGCATTACCTATAGTAACTGATTTTTTACATGAGAACTTTCAATCCAATATTGAAGTTTCAAATATTTCAAAGAAAAACTTTGACTTAACTTTTAATAATAAAAAAATAATTAAAGAAAAAAGCGAAGTAGATAAGGAAGTAAATCTTGAAAATGTTTTTGATGATATAGATGTCTTTAGTTCTGATGAAGATAATTCGAATACTTCAAGATTAAGTGCTTCAACCATAGAGCAATTATTTGAGGATACTAAATATAATTTGAAAAGTGTTAAGGAAACAAAATTAGTAAATATTGGAAATTCAATTGATCATTTGCCTAATGAAATGAAAAAAATAGAAAGTGTTAA
>WTIW01000002.1:3261-5466 GCA_011526385.1 Pelagibacteraceae bacterium
GCTCAAGCTGCAAAAGAAACAGGATGGGGAACATCTAGATTTGCTCAAGAAGGTAATGCTTTGTTTGGACAATGGACTTGGTCTGGTGAAGGAATTAAACCAGCTGGAGCTGATAGCGATTCCAAACACAAAGTTGCAAAATTTAAAGTTTTAAAAGCATCTGTTAAAGCTTATCAAAGAAATTTAAATACCCATTCAGGATATAAAAATTTTAGGAAAGAAAGAGCAATACAAAGAGATAATCAAGGAAAATTAAACAGTTTAGAATTAGTCAAACATTTAGATAAGTATGCTGAAACTGGAGTTGAATACACAAAAATTTTAAAACAAATTATCCAGCAAAACTCACTCACTGATTTTGATGATGTTAAAATTTTACCAACTACTAAAAAATTAAAAAATTTAATTTAAATTAATTGAGAATTGGCTTCCAAACCATCTCCATCCTTCATTATCATTTAAAGAACAATTAATTCTTCCACGTCTAAAATTGAACTTTTCTCTGAAATGAACTACTAAAGTATTTTCAATTAATTCAATATTTGAATTATTCCAAGAACCACCTTCATCAGAAAAACAGTTGATCGCAGATAAATTTTTTTGCTCCTTAAAAAATTCTATTTCCATTTTCGGGGGGTTATTATTCAGAATTAATTTATCTTCAGGAATTATTTTTGAATACTGTAATGGTAATAACTTAATTAAAAATTCAAATCTTTTTAAGTCCCCATATTTTTCGTTGATTGGAAATCTTGGAAGTTCATAAGGGTCTTTATTTAAATCAATAACACCTGAATGTTGTCCAAATGCATACTCAAATTTGGATGAAATATAATTTTTTTGCTCAAGGCTATATTCACCAAATGGATAGGAAAAAAAAATTGGATTATAATTAAATAAATTATTAAAAATTTCTATTGATCTATCAATATCATTTGTAAATTTATTAAAATCGAAAGTAACCATATATTCATGCATGTGAGAATGGTTGCCCAAGTAGGCGAAACTCTCTTTTTCAACTTCTCGTAATTGATCAATATTCATATAACCTTTTTTTCCTATAAAATCTGTAGAGGTAAATAAAATAAAAGGTATTTGGTTTTCTTTTAAAAATGGCCACGCATTTTCATAAAATGACAAGAATGCATCATCAATAGTAATTAAAATTTTCTTATCAGTTTTAACTTTATTAAATTCTTCACTAAAATTTTTAGGGTCAAAAAATTCGAAATTATTTCTTTTAATTATTTCGATTTGTTTTTTGAAAACATCCATTTTTATATTTGTTGATGGGTATTTGTTTTCGTCAAACCTGTGGTACATAAGGGATAAAATACCTTGTTCATTATGATGGTATTGTTTTTCGGTTGCATAAACAACTGTTTGCAATAAAAATAAATTAATTATGATGAGTTTGGTAATAGATGCCGCAAGTGATAAAATTTTTTTTTCAATCATTAAAGAAAATCAATCTTACACTAACAGTCATTTAAACAGTAGAGAAAATTTTGATAAGATTGTCATTTTGTTAAATAATTTTTTAAATAATCAAAAAGTAGAAATGAAAGATATTAAAAAAATTTATGTTAACAAAGGTCCTGGAAAATTTTCAAGTGTCAGAACTTCCTTGTCCATCGCTAAAGCAATAGCTTTAGCTAATGAAATTATTTTAGTTGGTTTTTCGTCAGATGACTTAAAAAATGAAAAAGATTATAAATATTTGATTGAATTAGATAAAAAAGATAAGTTAACTAAAGGTTTGATTAAACCCCTCTATTCGAGTTAAAATAAATGATGACCGAAACAATTGAGCAAAAATGTATTGCTAAGGGAGTTAAATTAACTGATCAAAGACGTATTATAGCGAAGGTAATGAGCGAGTCCCAAGACCATCCTGATGTTGATGAATTATATAACCGTGTCTCAAAAATTGACTCAAAAATAAGTATTGCTACAGTTTATAGAACAGTAAAATTGTTTGAGGAAGCCGGCATTGTTGCAAAACATGATTTTAAAGGTGGTAAAGCAAGATATGAACAGCTTAATGAAAGTCATCATGATCATTTGATTGATATAAAAACTGGAGAAATAATTGAATTTGTTGATGATGAAATTGAAAAGCTTCAGCAAAAGGTAGCTGAAAAATATGGATACAAATTAGTTGATCATAAACTAGAACTTTACGGCATCAAAAAAAATAAATAA
>WTIW01000042.1 GCA_011526385.1 Pelagibacteraceae bacterium
TCAAATTAATTTTAGATTAGAACCAGGTGATATTTTTTCATTTAATAACAGAAGAGTTTTACATGGAAGAACAGAATTTAATCCAAACTCTGGTCATAGGCATCTTCAAGGCTACTATATGGATAGAGACGAAATAATAGGAAGATTAAGTTATTTAAAGAAATAATTAAACCATAAGTAGTATTTTTTATTCACAGACTTTTAAGCAATTATTGGTTAAATTTTTTTTAACATTTGATTTTTTTTTTTATAATATTTAATTTCAGAAAACTAAAATGAGAGGGAAATAAAAAATGAGTATAAGAAAAATCTTTTTAAAAGCTTGTATTTTTCTAATGCTGTCTACATCTGCTGTGTTTGCAAAAACACAAATCGAATGGTGGCATGCATTTGGAGGGAGACTAGGAGAACTTTTAGATGAACAAGTTCAAAAGTTTAATGCCAGTCAAGGCAACTATGAAGTTGTGCATACAAGAAAAGGAAACTATTCAGAAACTTTAAATGCTGGAATTGCAGCATTTAGAGCAAAACAACAACCACACATACTTATGGTGTTTGAAGTTGGAACTGCAACAATGATGGCAGCAAAAGGTGCTATCAAACCAGTTTATGAAGTAATGGCTGGATCAGGAGGATTTAATCCTGACGCATATATTCCACCTGTTAAAGGTTATTACACTACAACAGATGGAAAAATGTTATCTTTGCCTTACAACTCATCAACTCCTGTTCTTTGGGTAAATAGAGACTTAATGAAAAAAGCAGGTCTTGATCCAAATATGAGTTTATCTACTTGGAGTGATGTTGGTAAAGCTTTAGATAAAGCTAAGTCGTCTGGTATTTCTTGCGGTTTAACAACTGCTTGGCAAAGCTGGATCCACTTAGAAAACTTTTCTGCTTACCATAATGTTCCGTTTGCAAGTAAATCAAATGGATTTGCTGGTTTAGATACATCATTACAGTTTAACAGTGGTTTACACGTTAAACATTTAGACATGATGGGCAAATGGGCAAAAGATGGAAAATTCTTTTATGCCGGAAGAAGAAATGAAGGTGGAGCAAACTTTAGAGCAGGTGAGTGTATGTTCTTTACAGAAAGTTCTGCTGGATATGCTGGTATAAAAAAAGAAGCTCAATTTGATTTTGAGATTAGACCACTACCTTATCATGCAGGAACAAAAGCTCCTCAAAATACAATAATTGGTGGATCATCTTTATGGGTAATGTCAGGTCATTCAGCTGATGAATATAAAGGTGTTGCTGCGTTTATTAATTTCTTATCAGGAACTGATATACAAGCTAAGTGGCACCAAGATACTGGTTACTTGCCTATAACAATTGCAGCTAGTGAAAAAACAGCTGCAGATGGTTTTTACAATGCAAATCCTGGAACAGATATTGCAGGTAAACAAATGATGGGTAAAGCACCAACTGAAAACTCAAAAGGATTAAGACTAGGATCTTTTGATCAAATCAGAGGTATTATTGATGAAGAGCTAGAGTCGATTTGGACTGGTAAAAAAACAGCTCAAGTTGCTATGGATAGTGCCGTTAAAAGAGGTGATGCTCTTTTAAGAAGATTTGAAAAAGCTAATAAGTAATTAGATTAAATTCTGGGGGTTGACCAACCCCCAGATATATTTCATGGAAAAGAAAGTTTTTTTTAGAGGTTGGTTTTTACCAATTTTACTAATTTTACCTCAATTAATAATTTCAATTATTTTTTTCTTTTACCCTGCAGGTCAAGCAATTTCGAATTCATTATATTTACCTGATCCATTTGGACTAAGTTCAGAATTTGTAGGGTTAGAAAATTTTATATTTTTATTTAACGATAGTTATTATCTTTCAAGTTTTGTAACTACAATTTTCTTTTCAACAAGTGTTTCAGTTTTATCTATGGGTCTTGGTTTATACTTTGCTTTACTAGCAGATAGAATTTTTAAAGGAGCTGGAGTTTATAAAACACTTTTAATCTGGCCTTATGCAGTGGCGCCTGCTGTAGCAGGTGTATTATGGATGTTTTTATTTTCAAGTAGAATTGGTTTGGTGTCTTGGTACCTAGGTTTATTAGGATATGATTGGAACCATGCACTAAATAGCAATGAAGCTATGGGTTTAGTTGTTTTAGCTTCAACCTGGGGGAGAATAAGTTACAACTTTCTATTTTTTCTTGCTGGATTACAAGCTATTCCTAAATCAATAATTGAAGCTGCTGCAATAGATGGCGCTAGTTTTTGGAAAAGGTTTAGAACGATTGTCTTTCCACTATTGTCGCCAATTACATTTTTTTTACTAGTCGTAAATATAGTTTATGCATTTTTTGAAACATTTGGTGTCATTCATACCATCACATCAGGTGGCCCTGAACAAGCAACAACAACGTTAGTTTATAAAGTTTATTCAGATGGTTTTGTTGGACAAGATCTTGGATCGAGTGCAGCTCAATCAGTTATTTTATTAGTAGTTGTTGGTTTATTAACTGTAATTCAATTTAAATATATTGAGAGGAAAGTTCATTACTGATGATAGAAAAAAATAAAAAAAGTTATTTTGCCTCTCATATAGGTTTGATACTTGGAATTATATTTATTTTCTTTCCTGTTTGGTTAACATTTGTTGCCTCAACAGTTACACAAGAAGATATTATAAAACCTCCTTTTCCTTTATTACCAGGTCCTCACTTTTTTGAAAACTACTCCTATGCATTATTTGAAGGTACACCAGAAGGATATGGTAAAAATATTCCTGTTTTAAAATTATTATTTAATTCTGCCATTATGGCTCTCGGGATAACAATTGGTAAAATAATAATTTCATTACTTTCTGCTTTTGCAATTGTTTACTTTAGATTTCCAGGAAGAAAATTTTTTTTCTGGCTAATTTTTATTACACTAATGTTGCCCGTTGAAGTTAGGATTGTACCAACTTATGAAATAGCTGCTAAATTAAATTTATTAAATAGTTATGCGGGTTTAATATTTCCTTTAATAGCATCAGCAACTGCAACATTTTTATTTAGACAATTTTTTATGACCATCCCAAATGAAATGGTTGAAGCAGCTAGGATGGATGGAGCTAAACCAATGAAGTTTTTTATAGATATTTTGGTTCCCATTAGTCGAACAAATATTGCAGCACTGTTTGTGATTTTGTTCATATATGGATGGAACCAATATTTATGGCCATTATTAATGACTACAGACCCAAATATGAATACTATTGTTATGGGTATTAACCAAATGATACCAGGAGGTGATGATTTTGGTCATTGGCCAACAATTATGGCCACATCAATATTAGCAATGGTTCCCCCTGTACTTATAATTATTACAATGCAAAAGTTTTTTGTTAAAGGTTTATTGGAAAGTGAAAAATAAATTATGGCTAAAATAAATTTAAACAATATTAAAAAGTCATTTGGAAAAAATACAGTTATTCAAGATTTAAGTGTTGATATTAATGATGGTGAACTCATTGTTATAGTTGGACCGTCTGGATGCGGAAAATCTACATTACTTAGAATGATCGCTGGATTAGAAGAAGTTAACAGTGGTGATATTATTATTAATAATAAAAATGTGAATAATCTTGAACCAATGGAAAGAAATATTGCAATGGTTTTTCAAAACTACGCTCTTTATCCTCACATGACTGTATTTGAAAATATGTCGTATGGATTAAAAATTCAAAAGACGCCCAAAGATGAAATTAATTCAAGAGTAAAAGAAGCTGCAGAAATTTTAGAATTAAGTGAGTTGTTAGAGAGAAAGCCTAATCAATTGTCAGGGGGTCAAAGACAAAGGGTTGCAATGGGTAGAGCAATTGTCAGAAAACCAGATGTTTTTTTATTTGATGAGCCTTTATCAAATTTAGATGCAAAACTAAGAGTACAGATGCGATTAGAAATAAAAAAACTTCAAAGAAAATTAAATGTCACCTCGCTTTATGTCACTCACGATCAAGTAGAGGCTATGACGCTTGCAGATAAAATGATTGTAATGAATGAAGGTAATGTAGAACATATTGGAACGCCTCTTGACGTTTATCAACAGCCAAAATCATTATTTACAGCTCAATTTATAGGTAGTCCTGCGATGAATATTTTAAAAGGCACTGCGGATGGAAATGAGATTAAAATTGGTGATTTTAAAATTAAATCAGAAAATTCTTATTCAGGAGAAGTAAACTTTGGAATTCGTCCAGAGCATTTAAGTATTGATGATAATGGACCAATTAAAGCTACAGTAGAATTTATTGAGTTAATTGGTTCGAATACTTTAATTCATTGCAGAATAAAAAATTCTAACGAAGTAATAGTTGTGAGTATTCCAGGAATTATTCAAGAAAATTTATCTCGTAAAGAAATTAAATTAAATTTTGATCAATCTAAAATTCATTTATTTAATACTAAGGATAATTCGAGGATAAATTAAATTGATACTTTCTAAACCGAATTATATTAAAATTTATGGCCATCGAGGAGCAAGAGGAGATATGCCTGAAAATACCTTGTCAGGCTTTAAGTATATTTTTGATCATAATGTTTTAGCATTTGAGACAGATATTTTAATTTCGAAGGATAAAATACCAGTTGTAACTCATGATTTTCATTTAAATCCAAGTTTTACTAAAGATGAAAAGGGCAACTGGATAAAAAAAGATAATATAAAAATTTATGATTTAAATTATGATGAAATTTCAAAATATGATGTTGGTGAACTTGATAAATCAACTCGATATGGAAAAAGATTTAAAGATCAAAAAGTTATAAAAAATCAAAAAATTTTAAAACTTGAAGAATTATTTGATTTAATAGAAAATTTTCCGAAAGAAGATTTTTTTATAAACCTTGAAATAAAATCAACTCCTATGGAAGAGGGATTAACTCCGAATCCAAAGGAAATGGTCAGTATTATTAAGGAAGAGATTTCACAGTCAAAATACCAAGATAAAATTCTAATTTCATCGTTTGACTGGAGAGTTTTAAGTGAGTGTAAAAAACAGTTACCACAAATGTTAAGAGGTTATCTTACTTTTCAACAAGATTTAGGATCTTCAAAAAAAACAATTTATGATGGCTCTCCCTGGATGGATACAAATGAAATTTTTAATATGTTCGAATTACCAAAGTTGATTAAAAAATTAGACGGTCACGTTTGGTGTGCTTTTCATAGAGACATTACAAAACAAAATGTAGCAATGGCACATGAGCTTGGATTAGGAGTTAATGTTTGGACGGTTAATAGTGAAAGAGATATGATTAAAATGATAAAATATGGTGTAGATGGAATTATAACTGACTATCCAAATAGATTAAAAAAAGTTTGTGAAAATAATAATATAAAGTGGTTTTAAAATTTATTTCCAACCTGTTACAGTTTTAACTTCTAAATATTCTTCAAGACCCCAAACTCCACCTTCTCTTCCATTTCCAGATTGTCGGTA
>WTIW01000041.1 GCA_011526385.1 Pelagibacteraceae bacterium
GCTCCATATTTTTTTCCATAAAACTCTTTTAAAATTCCAAAGTATGCAATTTCACAATCATTTTTTTCTTTACTTATTATTTGCTCAAAGTAACCAACTAATTCATTATTCTCTTTTAAAACAAATGTTTTTACATTTGGATTGCTTACATAAGTTATCCATTTCTGGTCATCCCAAATTAGACGATCTATCCACCTATGATCATTACCAACCTGTTTATAAAAAAACTTATTTATTTGAAAGTCTGGGGGATTTATTTCAACTAACTGACAATTATTATTTGGACTTTTTGAAAAATTTAATTCTTCAAGAGAATTTATAGCTAGATAATTTCTGTGAACTTTTGTTATCACGAAACCATTTTACCAATTTTTTCTCCTCCGAATATATGAAAGTGTAAGTGGGGCACTTCTTGACCTCCATCCTCACTAATATTTGCTAGTGCTCTGTACCCTTTGCCATTTTCTGTTGATATTCCAAGTTTTTTAGCAACAATTGATATTCCTTTAATTAACCCTGCTATCTCTTCATTAGATGCGTTTTTGTTAAAATCATCTAAATCAATATATTTTCCTTTTGGAATAACTAAAGCGTGAATTTTTTTTTGAGGATTTATATCATAAAAAGACAAAACATAATTGTCTTCATAAATTTTGTTGCATGGAATTTCTTCTCTTAAGATTTTTGCAAAAATATTTTGATCATCGTATGCCATTAAATCTTTTCTAATACAGATTTAACAGTATCTCCCATGACGGAAGGGTTTTTAGAAATTGTAACTCCACATTCTTTCAAAATTTCAACTTTTTCAATTGCACTTTCGCCATAAGCAGAAACAATTGCTCCAGCGTGACCCATAACTCTTCCTTTTGGAGCAGTTAATCCAGCAATATATCCAATTACTGGTTTCTTCATATTTTCTTTTGCAAATTCTCCTGCCGCAACCTCTTGT
This sequence comes from Pelagibacteraceae bacterium, assembly GCA_011526385.1. Classification (GTDB taxonomy): domain Bacteria; phylum Pseudomonadota; class Alphaproteobacteria; order Pelagibacterales; family Pelagibacteraceae; genus Pelagibacter. The sequence goes on from WTIW01000041.1 coordinate 953, forward strand.
GGTCCACCTATCTCGCCAATCATCAAGATTGCATCTGTTTCATCATCTGTTTCAAATTTTTCAATTATATCTCTAAAAGAACTTCCATTAATTGGGTCTCCTCCAATTCCAACGCTTGTTGAAATTCCAATATTTAAATTTTTCATTTGTTGAGCTGCCTCATAACCTAGTGTACCTGATCGACTAATAATTCCAACTCTACCCTCTTTATAAATGTGACCAGGCATTATTCCTAACATAGATTTACCTGGGCTTATTATTCCAGCACAGTTTGGTCCAACTAATGTCATTTTTTCTGTTCTTGAGTATCTTCTCATGTATCTTTTTATCCTAATCATGTCATGCGAAGGGATGCCATCAACAATTGCGACACAAGTCTTAATTCCCGCATCTGCTGCTTCCATAGCGGAATCGGCTGCAAAAGCAGGTGGAACAAATAATATTGAAGCTGTTGCTCCAGTATTTTTAACAGCATCTTTTACTGTGTTAAAAACAGGTCTGTCTAAATGTTTGTTTCCACCTTTTCCTGGAGTAACGCCACCCACAACATTAGATCCATATTTTATCATTTCTTCTGCATGAAATGTCCCCATTTTTCCGGTAAAACCTTGTATTATAATTTTAGTATCTTTATCTATGATTACAGCCATAATTTATTTTAATGCTGCAACAGCTTTATTTGCAGCTTCCTCAAGTGTATTTGCCTCAATATAATTTATTTTACTATCTTTTAGAATTTTATTTCCTTTTTCAACGTTCGTTCCAGCTAATCTAATTACTAATGGAACTTTAACTTCAACCTTATCTAATGCTTGAACTATACCTTCAGCAACCCAATCGCATCTATTAATACCTGCAAAAATATTTACCAAAATTACTTTTACTTTTTTATCCATCGTAATTAATCTAAATGCTTTAACTATTTTCTCTGGTGTTGCTCCACCTCCAACGTCTAAAAAGTTGGCTGGCTCCCCTCCTGCAAGTTTAATCATATCCATAGATGCCATCGCAAGCCCAGCACCATTGATAATGTTTCCAATATTTCCCTCTAAACTTACATAATTAAGTCCTCTATCAGATGCATAAACCTCTTTCTCGTCCTCTTGAGTTTTATCTCTTAATTCAGACACTTTATTTCGTCTAAACATTGCATTATTGTCAAAACTCATTTTACAGTCTAAGGCCAAGATTTGTTTTTGTTTTGAAATTACTAGCGGATTTACTTCAACCATAGTTGCATCTAATTCACTAAATGCCTTAGCACATCCAATTATTGTATCTGATGCTCGCGCAATTAATTCTGGATCAATTCCCAAACCAAATGCAAGTTCTCTTGCTTGGAAATTTTGAATACCTACTGCTACTTCAATTTTAGATCTTATTATTGTTTCAGGTTTTTCTTTGGCTATTTCTTCAACACTCATACCTCCCTCTGTTGAAGCCACAACCATAATACTCTCTGAACTTCTATCAAATACTAAGCCTAGATATAATTCTTTTTCAATATCAGTTGCTTCTTCTATATAAATTCTATTTACTATTTTTCCTTCAGGACCTGTTTGATTGGTGACTAATTTTTTTCCTAAAAGTTTATCTGTTGCTTGGGCAACTTCTAGTGGGGAATTGCAAACGATTATCCCACCCGCTTTCCCTCTTGCTCCAGAGTGAATTTGTGCTTTTACTACCCACTTAGATCCTCCAATTTCTCGTGCTTTATTTTCTGCATTTTCTGGGCTGTAAACAATTCCACCTCTTGGAACAGTTACTCCAAAGCTAGATAGAATTTCTTTTGCTTGATACTCGTGTATATCCATAGTTATTTATTATTTATTAATTTATCAATATTTACAATATTTTCTGCCATTCTTGCTGAGGCAGCATCAATCATCCTTCCATCAAGTTGCGCAGCTCCTCTTCCTTCTTGAGCGGCTTTTTCAAGTTCTTCCAAAATTCTTTTTGCTTTATTTACCTCTGCCTCTGGAGGAGAAAAAACTTTATTAGCTAATTCAATTTGAGAGGGATGAATTGCCCATTTTCCCTCAATGCCTATAGCGGCACCTCTTTTTGCTGCTGCAATGTATGCATCTGGATCATTAAAATCTCCAAATGGACCATCTATAGCTCTTAATCCATATGCTCTACACGTCATTACTAATTCTGACAAACCATGGTGCCATTGATCACCTGGATAATCTGGATTAAGCCCTCCAATAACGACTGTTCTAGCTCTTAGACTTGCCGCATAATCTGCAACACCAAAGTGTAAAGCCTCAAGTCTATCGCTCGATTTTGCTATTTCTTTTATATTCGACATGCCTAAAGCAGTCTCAATTAAGCACTCAATACCAATTTTGTTTTTAATTTTTTTGTGTGTTTCAATTTGTGTTAACATGCAATCAACCATGTAAACATCACTTTCAGTTCCTGCTTTTGGTACTAAAATTGTATCAACATTTTCTCCAGCTTGTTCTACTATTTCAACTAGATCACTATACATATAATGAGTATCTAAACTATTAATTCTAACAGAAATTGTTTTCCCTTTTTCTCTCCAATTCATTTCATTTAAAGCTTTAATTACATTTGCTCTTGCAGGTACTTTATCATTTGGCGATACAGCATCCTCTAAATCTAAAAAAATATAATCAGCATTTGAGTTAAGTGCTTTTTCAAACATTTTTGGGGAAGAGCCTGGTACTGCAAGTTCACTTCGCTGCAGCCTTGATTTAGCAGGTTTATAGAATTTATGGCTCATTTTTTGAAAAGACTATATCTTCTCTTTAAAGTGAAAAATAGTTATAGAATATTAGTATTTAATTTAGATATTATTTTTTCCTAGCAGACAATTCTTCCATTATTTCCTCGATTTTTACACCATTTGCTTCAAGGTACATTATTAAATGGTAAAGGACATCTGCCGCTTCATGTATTTTATTTGAATTTTCTTCAACAGCCTCAATGAGTTCATTAACTTCCTCTAAAACTTTATCTTTTGCTAAATTTTTATTTTCTAAAAGCTTATTTGTATATGAACCTTCAATAGGATTTTTTTTTCTTTCTCTTGCAAGTAATATTAGGTCTTCTAAAATTTTTAACATATTAAATCCTAACAGGTATATCTTTCGAAGCCAAATATTCCTTGGCTTCATTGACAGAATAAGTTCCATAATGAAATATGGATGCTGCCAAAACAGCACTAGCACCAGATTTAATGCCATCAACTAAGTGGTCTAAAGTTCCAACACCACCTGAAGCAATTACTGGAATATTTACATTTGATGAAATTTTTTTCATAAGCTCTATGTCATATCCAGATTGAGTTCCATCTTTATCCATAGACGTTACAAGTAATTCTCCTGCCCCACTTTTTTCCATTTTTAATGCAAACTCTACAGCATTAATTCCAGTCGCATTTCTACCTCCGTGAGTAAAAATTTCCCAATGATTTCCATTTTTTTTTGCATCAATTGCAACAACAATACATTGTGAACCAAATTTTTTTGAACTTTCTACAATAACTTTTTCATTTTGAACTGCCGCAGTATTAATTGAAACTTTATCAGCCCCACAATTTAAAAGTTTACTGATATCTTCAACACTTCTTACACCCCCACCAACTGTTAAAGGAACAAAGCATTTCTTAGATGTTTTCTTTACAACTTCATAAATTGTATCTCTATTTTCATTTGATGCAGTTATGTCTAAAAAACAAATCTCATCAGCTCCTCCATCACTATAAATTTTTGCCTGTTCAACTGGATCTCCAGCATCTTTAAGATCAACAAAGTTAATACCTTTTACAACTCTTCCATTTTTGACATCTAAACAAGGAATTATTCTATTCTTTAACATTACTAAAAGTACATCCTATACAGAAAATTAACACTTACAGAACAAAATATAATAACTAGAAGATAAAGACCTAAGTAATCTATCGACTTCATTTAAATAACTTCCTTTGCAAGATCCTCTAATTTAATATCACCATCATATATTGATTTACCAACTATTATGCCTTCAATATTTTGATTATTTAATTCTTTAGCTTTTTTAATATCATCTAGAGATGAAACTCCTCCGGAAATTATTACTGGACAATTTGAGACTTCTGCAACTTTTGCCGTTTCATCAAAATTAGGGCTTTGTTTCATTCCATCTCTATTAATGTCTGTATAAATTAGTCTACTTGCACCGTAATCATTAACTTCTCTCAAGTAATCTAAAGTTAATTGATTAGAATTTTCTTTCCATCCTGCAACTGATAAATAGCCATCCTTAGCATCTAAACCTA
>WTIW01000058.1 GCA_011526385.1 Pelagibacteraceae bacterium
GCTGAAGTAACACCGTATTCTTCTGCTTCAATCATAGTGTTTAAAGACCATCTTACGATATCTTCCCAAACAGAATCACCTTGTCTTACAACTGGTCCTAAAGGTTCTTTAGAAATAGTCTCAGGTAATACAATGTGGTCATCAGGGTTGCTCAATTTAATTCTTTGAGCAGCTAAACCAGATTTGTCAGTAGTGTAAGTATCACATCTTCCTGCATCGTATGCAGCTACGACTTCATCAGCTTTTTCAAATGTAACTGGCTCATATGAAATTCCTTTTGAATTAAAAAAGTCTCTCATATTTAACTCAGTAGTAGTTCCTAGGTTAGTACAAGCAGAAACACCAGCTTTAAAATCATTTACTGATGTAATACCTGAACTTTTTCTAACCATAAAACCTTGACCATCATAGAAGTTTACACCAACGAAAGTTAAACCGATATCAGCATCTCTAGAAAGCGTCCATGTAGTGTTTCTAGAAAGAATATCTATTTCGTTTGAAGTTAGTGCAGTAAATCTTTCTTTAGCACTTAGTGGAGTAAATTTTACTTTACTTGCATCACCTAGTACTGCAGCAGCTACTGCTCTGCAAACGTCTACGTCAACACCAGTCCAGTTTCCTGCAGCATCAGCGTTAGAAAATCCTGGAAGACCTTGTGAAACACCACATCTCACAAAACCTTTTTTCTGTGTATTTTTAAGAGTCTTAGACTTCTTAGCGGCCATAGTTTCAGTTGTAAAAGCAAATAGAACTGCAAATACAGCAACTAAAGAAGTTAATTGTTTTACTATTTTAAACATTATTTCTTCCTCTTGTTTATTAATTTATTTGTTAACAAATAATTCAAAATTAAATTTGAATTGTCGATAATAAAGCAGAAAGAAAGTTCCACATCAATGATAAATTATTCGCATCAAGCAAGGTTAATTCAATATTATGAAAAATTAATCACAACTCTATCAATATATAGATTGAAATTTATTATAAATTTGATGATGATGGCGCGCCCTGAAGGATTCGAACCTCCGACCCACGGTTTAGAAAACCGTTGCTCTATCCAGCTGAGCTAAGGGCGCCCAAGAAGAACGTATAATACAATTTTAATTTTTGAAAAGAAATTTTTTAATCAAAATAAATAAAGTTAATAATTCAATTCTACCTATAATCATGAATAAAATTAGGGATATCTTCGAAACAATATTAATATTATAAAAATCAAAATTAGCTAAACCATACATTTGTGAATTTACGGTATTCATTATGGTTAAAATTCCAAGTTTAAAAGAATTTTCAAAATCTATACCTGAGATTGTTAATAAAATTGAAATACTAAATAACGAAATTATAAAAACCAAAACAGTTAAGAAGTATTTATTTATATCTGATTTATTAGTGTTTGATTTAAGTAATGAAACTTTATTCATGTAAACTTGATTGGGTTTGCTGTGAGAAAGTAAATTATTAATTGAGTACTTTATAAGACTTAAAACTTTTATTAAACGTAATCCAGAACTAGTTGAGAAGAATGATCCTCCAATTATGACTAAAATTAAAAATATAAAGGTTAGATTTGATGGAACATTTTCAAATGAAATTCCAAGATTAGAGACACTACTTGATATTGAAACAAGTATATTCAAAAAATCATTATCATAACTAAAAAGAACAAATGTAAACGCAATTAATATTGCAAGGTATATTGCTAGGTATAAATCTTCACTTAAATAATTTAAATTTTTTGATTTAAAAAAAACAAGATTATAAATTAAAAATAAACTGAAATAAGAAGATAATATTAATACAGATAAAATAATTTTGCTAAAATCCGACTGAAATAAGCTATCAAAATTATTTACAGATAAAAATCCACCTGATGAAATTATTGTCATTGATAAATTTAAGGAATTCAAAGTTCTTATATCAATTAAATTCAATACAATAAAAATTACAAATGTCATTGATGAATAAATAATAATGATTTTAAGAGATTGTTTTAAAATTTCAGATGAATTGAAAGAAATATAGTTGGTTATAGATTTTTTTAAGTTTTCATCAAAAATATCAATAAGTAAAAGTAATGAAAATAAGAAATACAAACCTCCTATCCATTGAGATGTAGATCTCCATATTAATAAGCTTTGATCTAATTGTTTAATATTATCAAAAATTGTAAAACCAGTAGAAGTAAAACCTGAAATTGCTTCAAAATAACAATTCAAAAATGAAATGTTGCTAATACTAAAATAAAAAGGAATTGAGATAATTAATGGAAAAAATAAAAATCCAAAAATTACTAATAAAACTTTTTCATAAATATCTATTTTTCTAAAATTATAATTTTTAAAAAAAATTAAAAATAACCCAATTAATAAAGAAAAAACAAAAGTGTATGCATAATTGTTAACATTTAAAAAAAGATCAAAATAATAAGAAAAAATAATATTAAAAAAAGAAAGTATGCTTATCAAAAGCATAAATGAACCTATAAAAATTAAACTAAATCTGCTCATGAAATAAATTAAATAGAACTAATTCTAAATAAATTTTCAACAGTTGGTAACTGATCCCTTTTTGAAAGTAATACAATTATATCATTTTTTTGAAAAACATAATTTGATGACGGTTTAATAAATTCATTTTCCCTCATAATTGATCCAATTCTAATATCATCTGGAAGTTCTGCATTTTTCAATTCTTTGTTAATTAAATCGGAAGATTCTAATATTTCAGCTTCAATTACTTCATATTCGCCGTTCAATATTGTGTATGCATTTTCAATTGTTCCTTTGTGAACATGTTTTAGAATACTTGAAACTGTATTCATTCTAGGATCAATTAAATCATCAATTTTTAATGAAGATTGAAGCAGTGAATAATTTGGCTTATTTATTAAAGCCATTGTTCTTTTATCTTTAGAAAATTTTTCAACTAGTACACTTACCATCAAGTTGTCTTCATCATCGTTAGTTAAAGCTAAAACTGTTTCTACCTCATCTAAATTAGCTTCACTTAAAACATCTTCATCTAGGCCATTACCATTAATTACAATGGTATCATTCAATTCATTTGCAATTAATTCAGCTCTGTCTTTACTTTTTTCAATGATTTTAACTCTTGCTGCTTCAAATGAATTTTCAAGATTTTTTGCTAAATTAAAACCAATATTTCCACCACCAATTATTAGTATCTTGCTTGAAATTTTTTCATTATGGCCAAAAACTTTTAAAGTTTCTTCCATCTGGTTGGAGCTAACCATAACATAAGCTTTGTCATCTTTTTTTAAAGCATCATTTTTTTTTAAGATTTTAAATTCTTCATTTCTAATAACACCAAGTATATATGCGTTTAATTTAGGAAATTTTTTAGTCAAATCATTTAATTTAATTTCATATATTGGGCACTTATCATCAATTGAAATTTCTAATAATCTAATTTTATTTTCTGCAAATGGAACGTTGTCTAGAGCGCCTGGTGCTTCTAATTTTCTTTGTATTGATTTTGCAATTTCTAATTCAGGTGAAATTACATAATCAATTGGTAAGTTTTCTTTATTAAATAAACTTGAAAATTTAGGGTCTAAGTATTCTTGAGAACGTATTCTTGCAATTTTCTTTGGAACTTTAAATAATGAATATGCTATTTGGCATATTAGCATATTAATTTCGTCATTTCTTGTAACTGCAATGATCATGTCTGCATCATTAGTATTGGCTCTTTCCAAAACAGAGGGGGATGTTGCTTTTCCTACAATTGCTTTAACATCTAATGAGTCGTTTATCTTTTGAATATCATCACCAGATTGATCAATTACTGTAATTGAATGATTTTGTTCGGTTAATAGTTTTGCAATTGTAAAGCCTACTCTACCGGCCCCACATATTATAATGTTCATTTAATTGAGATCCTTTACACCTAAAAGCTTAAGTTTTCTATGAAGAGCTGATCTTTCCATACCTACAAACTTTGCAGTTTTAGATATGTTTCCACCAAATTTTTTAATTTGAGAAATTAAATATTCTTTTTCGAAACTCTCTCTAGCCTCTCTAAGAGGTATAGAAAGTGTGTCGGTTACAGAAAAATTATCATCAACAGATTTTGATAAAGACTCTTTAATAATATTAATAATTTTATCTTCATCATCACCAGGAGATAAAATAGCTATTCGCTCTATTAGATTTCTTAACTCTCTAACATTGCCTGGCCAATCATAATTTAAAAGATAATTATTATCTTTAATTTTAAATTTCTTATAGCTGTATGTATTGCAAATATTATCTATAAAATAATCAATTAGTGGTGGGATATCCTCAATTCTTTTGTTTAGTGGATCAATTTTAATATTAAATACATTTAATCTATGAAAAAGATCTTCTCTAAAATTACCATTTTTAATTTCTAAAGACATATCTTTACTCGTAGAACAAAATATTCTTACATCAACTTTTATGTCGTGATTTCCGTTTAATCTTTTAAATTTTTGATCAATTATAACTCTTAGAATTTTAGATTGAGTTTCAAGTGGTATTTCTGTTACCTCGTCAATCAACAGTACGCCACCTGATGCTTTTTCAAATGCACCGTAGGATATCGAGCCATCATTTTTCTCTTCACCAAAAAGTTCTAGTTCATATTTTTTTGCATCTAACAATGCGCCATTAATTATTACAAATGGTCCTTTGTTTCTTTTTGAATTTTTGTAAATTTTTCTTGCAACGAGCTCTTTTCCACTTCCAGTTGGTCCATTTATGAAAACTCTACTTTCTGAGCTAGATAATCTTTGAATTTGTTCCTTAATAGATAAAATATTGTTACTTTTTCCTATAATTTCAAATGAATGAAATAATTTATTACTTAAATTTTTATTTTCATTTTTTAAATTAAAATTTTCTACAGCTCTATTAATAAAATTTAATAATCTATTTTTATCAAATGGTTTTTGAATAAACTCGAAAGCACCTGATTTAAGAGAATTTACAGCCATTTCGATATTAGCATGACCAGATATCATTATGACAGGGATATCATTATTTTTTTTCTTAATATGATCAAGGAGTTGAATACCGTCATTATCTCCTTTGTCTAATTTAACATCAATGATTGCTACATCAGGTAATTTTTTATCAATTTCAGAAAGTGCTTGATTAAAATTAGCCGCAAGCCTTGTTTTATATCCAGCATCACTAATCAGCTCATCTAAAATAGTTCTAATGTCTGAATTATCATCAATTATAAGAATTTCTGAAGACATACTAATTATTTGTTAGGAAGTATAATTTGAATCTTTGCACCTTTTTTGTGATTTAAAAATTGTATTGATCCATTATGATCGCTTATAATTTTATCTACTATAGATAGTCCTAGACCTGTTCCTTTTTCTTTTGTTGTAAAATATGGTTTAATAAGCTCTTTAGTTGTTTTGTTTTTAAATCCAACGCCTGTATCAATAATATTTATATTTATATAGTCTCTTCTTTGTCTAATTTCTATATCTATATTTTTGTCAATTTTACTATCTTTTTTGCTCTTTTCTTGAATGCTTTCAAGAGAATTCTTAATTAAATTAAAAAACAATCTATTCATTTGTTCAAGATCAAAGCTAATTAAAACTTCTTTAGATAGATGATTAATAAGTTTAATTTTAATATTTTTATCAAGTTTACTAATTAAAGATATGTTTTCTTTAATAACATTATTCAAATTATTCTTTTTTAAAAGAGGTTTGGGCATTCTTGCAAAATCAGAAAACTCATTAACTAAGTTTTCGATTTGAGTAATTTGTTTTTGTATTGTTTTTAAATTGCTCTCAAATTTTTCTTTGTTATCGCTAGATATGCTATTTAGGTATTTGGATTTAATATTATCAACTGTTAACTGTATAGGTGTTAGTGGATTTTTAATTTCATGCGCTAGTTTTCTTGCAACATTTTCCCATGCTTCATGACGTTCAGTAGTAAGTAGTTTTTCTTGTTGATTTTTTAATCTATCAATCATGAGATTAAAATTTTTATTTAATAATTCCATTTCTCTATCAGCTTTAAGTTCTGGAACTTTTGTATCAAGATTGCCTTTACCAATTTTTTCTGAAGCAGTAATTAAATTATTTATTGATATGAAAAATCTTGAGGAAAATCTAATTGCAATTGTTATTGATAAAAATAACAATAATGTCACTAAAGCAATATAAATAAGTGCAAAAGAAATTCTTATACCAAGACTTTGATTTTCAACTGTGTAATAAAAATTAACTGCTTCTTCAGACTCGATTAAATACTGTGAAATGTTTTTATCTATAAATTTTACAACATATAAAAAAGTATTATCATAATTAGCTAATTTGATTACAGCTGCTGATTTATTTTCAAACGTATTAATGATTTTTAATGGCCTATCATCATTTAAAACCATATTAATCGCACGATCCTCTATTTTTTTATAAGGTGAATTAACTGCAGATTGTATAAGATTTCCTTTACCATCAATAAGATGTAATTGATCAATATCTCTTACAAATCTTTGGGTATTTAGTAATGATTGAAATCTTTCTGGATTTTGTTTTTGCAAATTTGAGTATTTATTTAAATCAAAAGCAATAAGTATAATTTCAGACTCAATTTTATTCCTTTTTTCATCAACATAATTTTTAGCTATTTCATATGAATTATTTACTGCAGATGTAATTTTGGTGTCAAAATATTTATCTAATGCAAAAGAAAAAATAAATAACGAGAAAATAGAAATTAATAAAGATGGTATTAATGTAAATAAAGCAAAAGAAATTATATATTTTCTATTGGCAACTGCCCCTTTAACATTAATATTATTTTTAATTGAGTTCTTAATATCTATAAAAATTAGAACAAAGAAAACGAATAATAATAATAAATTAAAAATTAAAAGAATTTGAAGATTATCATCACTAAGATTTATAAAGCTTTTGCCAATAAATGTTAAAAAGGTAATGAAACCTAATGATAATGTAATAATAAATATTGTGATTATAAATAAATTTCTTTTTAACAAAGCAAACATAAATTATGAATATATTAAAATTTTAAATTTATATACATGAGTGATTGTTTTATACTACTGGCAGCTGGCAAAGGTAAGAGATTTAAGTCAAAAAACCTAAAACAATTCCATATTTTAAATGGCAAACCACTTATTTATCATTCAATAGAAAAAGCTATAAAATCTAAGCTATTTAAAGAAATAGTAGTCGTTACTAATTCAAAAATAAAAAAACCAAATGAAAAATCAATAAAATTAATAAAAGGTGGATCTGAAAGATTTAAATCTTCAAAAAAAGCTCTTGAATATATTAAAAAAAAGAAATTCAAAAATGTATTTATACATGACGCTGCAAGACCAAATTTTTCAATTCAATTGTTAAATAAATTAAAAAAAGAATTAAAAAAAAATAAAGCTGTTGTTCCTTATATTAATACGGATCATTCTGTAAAATACAAAGAAGGTTCTAAAATAGTAAATTTAAATAGAGAAAATTTAATATTAACTCAAACACCTCAATGTTTTGATTTCAATGCACTGTACAAATTATCAAAAAATAACAATAATTTTATTTCAGATGAGGCAACACTTTTTATTAAGAATAATTTAAAAATTAAATTTATTAAAGGAGAAGAGGATAATATTAAAATAACCACCAAAGAAGATTTAAAGAAAATTAGATCAAAAACATTTTATGGAATTGGTTTTGATATTCATAGATTAGAAAGAAATAAAAAATTATATTTAGGAGGTGCACATATCCCTTATCATTCAGGTTTAAGAGGACATTCTGATGGCGATGTAATAATTCATGCAATTATAGATGGTCTTCTGGGATGTATGCGAAAAAATGATATAGGAACATTATATCCAAACAATAACTTAAAATTTAAAAATATCAGATCACCTAAAATGCTTAAGCCAATTTTAGAAACTTTAAAAAAAGAGGACTATAATTTAAATAATATTGATATTAATTTAATTTGTGAGAGGCCAAGTGTTGCAAAAAATAGAAATAAAATAATAAAATCATTAACAAAGTTACTAAATATAAAAAAAGAGAAAATAAATCTTAAAGGTAAAACAGTTGAAAAATTGGGCATTATAGGAAAAGAAAAAGCTATAGCATGCGAGGTTATAGTATCAGTTTCTAATCATGATTAAAAAATTTAATTTTATGTTTGTTACAATGTTTTCTCTAGGAAGAATTGGTTTTATTCCTGGTACATTTGGATCACTAGCTACAGTAATATTTTTATTTATCTGTTTTCATATTCTAAATATTTCTCCAAATATAATTTTACTTATTTTAATTTTAGCTTTTGCTTACTCATTTATTGCAATAAAAAATTATACAGAAAATAATGATAATAAAGACCCAGGAGAAATTATTATTGATGAATTTATTGGTCAATCAATTCCAATTTATCTTTATGAAATATCTCATGGCACTGAAAAAACATTTGATCAAGCAATTGTCGTTTATATTGTATGTTTTATTTTATTTAGATTTTTTGATATCGTAAAACCATTTCCAGTTAGTTATTTTGATCAAAAACATAAAAATAGTTTTGGTGTCGTTATGGATGATGTTTGTGCTGGATTTTATGTTGTTTTATTATTGATCTGTTTTATGGTTTTAAAAAGCTACATTTAGATATGAAAGATTTAGTTAAAAAACTCAATAATAAAAAATTAAAAATATCTTTTGCTGAATCTTGTACTGGAGGAATGTTGGCTTCTACAATCACTTCCATAAGTGGTGCCTCTAAAGTATTTGGTCTTGGACTTGTAACCTATTCCAATGAGGCAAAAATCAATATTTTGAAAGTTAATAAAAAGATAATTCAAAAATATGGCGCTGTTAGCGCAGAATGTTGTGAGGCAATGGTAAAATGTTTATCTAAACTCTCTAAAGCTCAAATAAATGTTTCAATAACTGGTGTGGCTGGACCGAATGGTGGAACAAAAAAAAAGCCAGTAGGACTGGTTTATATAGGGGTTAAAAAATATAATAAAATATTGATAACTAAAAATATATTTAAACATAAAACAAGAAATGGAATTCAGAAAGCAACTGCAAACAGGGCTTTAAAAATAGTTTATTCTTTAATTTAATTTAAAATTATAAATATTTTACAGAGACTCAGCTCTTTCTTGAAAAGCATCAGCAATTTTATTTAAACCAAATTCAAATGATTTTGTCATTATTATATTTAAAAATTTATTCTTAATCTCAAAATCAACATCAAAATGCACCTCTGTATAATTGTCTTTTTGAACAAACCTCCAATTATTTTCTAAATAATTTAGCGGTCCTCCTATATTCGTTACATGAATATGGTCCTGTTTTTTATCTAATTTTACATTGCTTTTATAAGTATCAACAAATGGTTTTCTTCCAATTGTCAAATCAGCAATTATATACGTAAAATTTTTTTCCTCTTTTTTTTCGTAAACTTTAGAGTCGATACAAAAAGGAATAAATTCTGGATACTTTTCAATATCTAAAACAAAATCAATAAGTTTGTCTTTATCACGTTCAATCAAACGCGTAACAGATGCTTTTGGCATTTTTAATTTAATCTATTTTGTTTAAGTTTAGCAAAATCTTCGTCTGCATGATAAGAAGATCTAGTTAAAGGCGATGATGAAACTAAAAGAAATCCTTTTGATTTAGCTATTATTTCTAATTCATTAAATTCATCTGGATGATAATATCTCTCTAATGGATGATGTTTTTTTGAAGGCTGTAAATATTGTCCAATAGTTATAAAGTCTACATCAGCAGATCTTAGATCGTCCATGACTTGAAGAATTTCCTCTTTTTTCTCTCCTAAACCAACCATTAATCCAGATTTTGTGAATACATTTTTATTATATTGCTTAGCATTTTTTAAAAGCTCTAAGGAAGAAAAATATCTAGCTCCAGGTCTAACTTTTAAATATAGACTAGGTACCGTTTCAATATTATGGTTAAAAACATCAGGATTAGCTTCTAAAACTTTTTTAAATGCGTCTCCTTTTCTTAAAAAATCAGGAGTTAGAACTTCTATAGTTGTTTCAGGATTTTTTTTTCTAGTAATTTCTATTGTTTCTTTAAAATGATTTGATCCCCCATCAGATAAATCATCTCTATCTACAGATGTAATTACAACATGCCTTAAATTTAATTTATATACAGCATTTGCAATTTTTAATGGTTCGAACGGGTCTAAATTTTCTGGTTTGCCAGTTTTAACATCACAAAACGCACAAGCTCTAGTACATGTGTCTCCCATTATCATAAAGGTTGCATGTCTTTTACTCCAACACTCAGTAATGTTTGGACAATTTGCTTCCTGACAAACAGTAACTAGATTACCTTGGTTAACAATTGTTTTGGTTAAAAAAAACTCTTTACTATTAGATAATTTCGATCTTATCCAACTTGGTTTTTTTTTAATTGGATTAATCGGATTATTAATTTTTTCAGGGTGTCTATGTTTATTTTTTTGATCCATTTTCATTAATTATATAGGTAGTCTCACCAGGTTTTCCAAATAAAAATTTTTCTCTAATCAATATTTCAATAAAATCTAAGTCGATATTATCAGTTAATAATGAATTTTTATGTTCTAAATCCTTTATTTTTATTTTTAAATTATTTTCTTTAATTATAAGTTCATTATAAATTTCTTTTTTTTCCAAGTTAGAAATTAAACCTCTTTCACCATCCAGTAAGTTGAAAAAAAAATATATAAAAAGAAAAGTAACAATAAGTAAAAAATAATTTTTTTTTAACTTATCCAACATTGTTAGATTTTATTCATTTTTGCGCTCTTTCCAAGATCCTCTTCTATACGTAAAAGTTGGTTATATTTTGCAACTCTTTCCGATCTTGCAAGCGAACCAGTTTTTATTTGATTAGAATTAGTTCCAACTGCCAAATCAGCTATAAATGTATCCTCACTATCTCCAGATCTATGAGAAATAATTGTTTTAAAGCCTATAAGTTGAGCAAATTTAATTACCTCTAGAGTTTCTGTGACTGTTCCTATTTGATTTAGTTTAATTAAAATTGAATTAGCTGAAACGTTCAAAAAACCAACTTTTAACCTCTCCAAATTTGTAACAAATAAGTCATCACCTACAATTTGAATTTTATTTGATGATTTAGACAAGAAATTTGACCAAGCTTTCCAGTCACTTTCTCCAAATGGATCTTCAATTGATTTAATCTTATATTTATTAATTAAATAAAGGTATTTTTTGATTGATTGATCAACAGAAATAAATTTCTTTGAATGAATAGAATATTTATTGTTTTTGATTAACTCATTTGCAGCTACATCTAAACAAATTGAAACATCTTTACCATTTTTAAAACCAGATATATTTATCGCTTTTACAATAAGTTTTAATGCACTTTCGTTATCACTTATCATTGGAGCAAAACCACCTTCATCCCCTACTGATGTCGAATGACCTAATTTTTTGATAAGTTTTCTTAAATTGTTTATGACCAAAAAACATACTCTAACTGCCTCAGAAAAGGTTTTTGCTTTGTCTGGTCTAATCATAAATTCTTGAATTCTAAGACCATTATTTGCATGAGCCCCACCATTAATAATATTCATCATAGGAAAAGGTAATTTGTAATTATTTTTAATTAAAAAATTTTTATACAATGGTATTTTTTTTATTTTGGCAGAAAGTTTTTTGGCCGCCATTGATATTGATAAAATTGCGTTAGCGCCTATTTTTTTCTTTTGCTTTGTTCCATCAAGTTTAATTAACACATGATCAATTCTCTCTTGATCATGAATATTTAAATTTTTAAGTTTTTTTGAAATTACAGAGTTTATAAATTGAACTGGAACAAGTACACTTTTTCCAAGATATTTCTTGTTTGATTTATCTCTTTTTTCATAAGCTTCATAAGTTCCGGTAGAAGCACCAGATGGACAAATTGAACTAGCGCTTAAATTTTTACAAAATACCTCTGCCTCGATAGTTGGGTTTCCTCTGCTATCAAAAACTTGTCTTGCAACTACTTTTGTGATTTTTGACATTAATTATTTTTAATCAAATTATCAATTTCAACAATTTGATTAATTAACTCATCCAATTTATCTATAGGAACCATATTAGGACCATCGGAAGGAGCATTATCAGGATCTTGGTGTGTTTCCAAAAATATTGCTGCAACACCTACAGCTACAGCAGCTCTAGATAAATATTCTACAAATTCTCTTTGACCTCCACTCTTATCTCCTTGGCCACCTGGTTGTTGAACTGAATGAGTTCCGTCAAATACTACAGGATAACCATTCTTTGCCATTATAGGCAATGACCTCATATCTGAAACAAGCGTATTGTATCCAAAGCTTGCACCTCTTTCGGTTACTAAAATATTATCATTTCCAGACTCTGAAATTTTTTTAGTAACATTTGCCATATCCCATGGAGCTAAAAATTGTCCTTTTTTAACATTTATAATTTTGTTTGTTTTTGCAGCAGCAATTAAAAGATCCGTTTGTCTACAAAGAAATGCAGGAATTTGTAAAACATCAACATGAGGAGCAACAATGCTGCACTGTTCCTCGTTATGAACATCAGTTAAAATCGGGGTATTTGTTTCTTTTTTAATTTTATCAAAAATCGGTAAAGATTTTTCTAACCCAGCTCCTCTTTTACCTTTTAAACTTGTACGATTGGCTTTATCAAATGAGGTTTTATAAATTAACCCAATACCATATTTTGAGGTAATTTCTTTGATTTTGCCTACCATATCAAATGCGTGCTGTTCTGTTTCTAACTGACAAGGACCCGCAATAAGACAGATCTTTTTTTCATTTGATATTTCTATACCGTTGCAATTTATAATTTTACTTTCCATCGTGTGATTTGCTCGCTTTTATAAATGATGAAAATAGAGGATGTGGTGATAATGGTCTAGATTTAAATTCTGGATGGAATTGAACACCTATAAACCATGGGTGATTTTTTAATTCGATGATTTCTGGAAGGTTGTTATCAGGTGACATACCTGAAAAAATTAAACCTTGTTTTTCACAACTATCTTTTAGATTTATATTCACTTCGTATCTATGCCTATGCCT
This sequence comes from Pelagibacteraceae bacterium, assembly GCA_011526385.1. Classification (GTDB taxonomy): domain Bacteria; phylum Pseudomonadota; class Alphaproteobacteria; order Pelagibacterales; family Pelagibacteraceae; genus Pelagibacter. Next base: position 13,113 of record WTIW01000058.1, read on the forward strand.
TTCATGAATTTTATTGGATTTATATATCTTCTTTATGGCAGAATTATTTTTTAATTTAGCCTCGTAAAGTCCTAGTCTCATGGTTCCGCCTAATTCAGTATCTGTTCCTTTAATTATTTTACCATCTTTATTCCACTCATTGATCAAACCAATGGCAGGATAACAGCTCTTCTCGAGTTCAGTGGATCCTGCATTTTTGATTTTAAGTTTGTTTCTTGCAAATTCAATTATTGCCATTTGCATTCCAAAACATATGCCAAGAAATGGAATTTTTTTCTCTCGTGCATATTTAATACAAGCAATTTTACCCTCTGTGCCTCTTTTTCCAAAACCACCTGGTATTAATATTCCAGATACATTTTTAAGGTATTCTTTAACTTTACTTGTTTTAAGTTTATCAGACTCGATACGAATAAGATTCACTTTAACTTTATTGTGTATACCACCATGAGTTAGAGCTTCATCAAGTGATTTGTAAGCATCCTTCAAATTTACATATTTACCTATTATGGCAATGTTTACTATTTTTTTTGTATTTAAAACTGTGTTTGTTATTTGTTTCCATGGTTTAAGGTTAGGACCTCTCTTAGGTTTTAATTTAAAATATTTTAAAACTTGTTTATCAAGTTTTTGATTGAAAAAGCTAATTGGTGCCTCATAAATTGTTTTAACATCAATTGTTTCAACAACATTTTCTATTGCAACATTACAAAATAAAGAAATTTTTCTTTTTTGATCAATAGGAATAGTTTGTTCACATCTGCAAATAACTATGTCGGGTTGGATACCAATGCTTCTTAATTCTTTAACTGAATGTTGTGTTGGTTTTGTTTTAATTTCATCAGATGACTTCATATATGGAACTAAAGTTAAATGAATAAATAAACACTTTGATTTTCCATGATCGTTTGAAAACTGTCTTATGGCCTCTAAAAAAGGTAAGCTTTCAATATCACCTACTGTTCCACCAATTTCACAAATAACAAAATCTTCTTTAGCAATATCTTTTTTAATAAATTCTTTAATTCTATCTGTGACATGTGGAATAACTTGAACTGTTTTTCCAAGATAACCACCTCTACGCTCTTTTTTAATAATGTCTGAATAAATTTTTCCTGTTGTAATATTATCTGATTGTTTCGCAGATATGTTTGTAAACCTTTCGTAATGGCCTAAGTCTAAATCTGTCTCAGCGCCATCATCGGTAACAAAAACTTCCCCATGCTGAAAAGGACTCATGGTTCCAGGATCTACATTTAAATATGGATCCATTTTTCTTATTCTCACACTATAGCCTTGAGATCTAAGAAGATACCCTAGTGATGCAGATGATAATCCTTTTCCTAATGATGATACCACGCCGCCAGTGACAAATATATATCGCGCCATGGAATTATCTTATAGCGAGTTATTTATAAAATTAAAAGTGTTAATTATTATTTTCAGGAACTTTTGGAGCATCATCTGCATTTTCTTCTATTTTATCTATAACGGATGATGTGGGAGTTAGCTCTCCTCTTGAAATTATTGTTAAACCTAAACTACAAATAATAAATAATGTAGCAACTATCGCTGTTGCTTTAGTTAAAAAATTTCCTGCCGATCTTGAAAACATAAAATTATCCTGAGATACTCCTATACCTAAAGCTCCTCCTTCAGATTTTTGAAGCAAAACTAAAATCACTAAAATTGCAGCCAAGATTATATTTAAAACTAATAGTATGTTTTCCACGGGGTCTAAATAGAGGATTTTTTTATTATATCAACGAATTTTTTTGCATTAAGAGAGGCTCCACCAATTAAAAAACCTTCTATTTCTTTAATTTTAGATAACTCACTTGCATTATCAGGTTTAACAGAACCTCCGTACAAAACTTTAATAGAATTATTTCTTTTTAGTTTTTTAAGATAAGTTTTAATTAGTTTCATATTTCTCTCTAATTCACTTTTCTTTGGCACAATACCAGTTCCAATTGCCCAAACTGGTTCGTATGCAATTGAGATGTTTTTAAAGTTTTTAATATTTCTTAAACCATTAAATAATTGATTTTTCAAAATTTTAGATGTTTGTTTTTTTTTCTTTTGATTTAAAGTTTCGCCAATACAAAAAATTATATTTAAATTCTCTTTTATTGCAGATTGAATTTTTTTATTTAATAAATTATCTGTTTCACCGTCAATCCTATTTTCTGAATGACCAATAATAACATATTTAGCTCCACTACTTTTAATCAGCTTGCAATTAATTGATCCTGTTTTAGCTCCATACTCACTTTGGTGATGACAATTTTGCGCACCAACTGAAATATTGGTTTTTTTAAAATTATCAGAAAATGATTTTATTAATGTGTATGGGGGGCAATAAACAACTTTATTTCTTTTAAATTTTCTTTGTTTGATTAATTTATTTAAGATTTTTGCCTTAGAAATATCACTAAAATTTCCATTCATTTTCCAATTTGCTACAAAAATCATATTATTGTTTGTCATAGAGAATAAATTAATTTATAGGTTTATTTTTTTAGTTCAATAAATAAACACTTTTTGTAATGTTAAAAAATTTAAGAGGATTTTCGAATACAAAATTAGCTGGAGTGCTTATAGCTATTATTATAGTTCCATTTGTATTTTGGGGAATGGGAAGTGTTTTTAGTGGTGGTAATACAAATAATTTAGCAAAAATTAATAACAAACCAATCTCCACTCAAGATTTCATAGAACATGTAAATCAATCTAGAATAAATATAGAATACGTTAAAAAAAATTTAGAAAATAATGTAATTGAAGAAATTTTAACAGGATTAGTCTCAAATAGATTATTAGAAATGGAAATTGATGATCTGGATGCATCAATATCAGAAAATGCATTAGCTAATAAAATAAAGAAAGATAAAAAATTTTCTGATGAAAATAATGAATTTTCCAGATTAAAATATGAAAAATTTCTCTTAGAGAATAATATAACAGCACCCTATTACGAAATAAGATTTAAAGATCAAGAACTAAAAAAAAATCTATTTGATTATGTAAGCGGGGGAATAAAGTCTCCATATTTTTTAAAAAATAAAATTTACTCTATAGAAACAAAAGAATTAGAAATTGAGTATTTTGATTTAAATGTTGCGTATAATCTAGATACCTCAAAGATTAAACTAGATGAATTTATATCCAGCAATGAGGATAATTTAAAAGAAGAATTTATTGATATTAAATATGCAAAATTAACTCCTCAAAATTTAATTCAAGCAAGTGAATTTAATGATGATTTTTTTAAAAAAATTGACGAAATAGAAAACGCTATATTGAATGGTTCAGCGATAGATGAAATAGAAAATGAATTTAAAATAGATGTTGTTTTAGCTAAAGAATTTATAAATAATAATTCGACTGATGAACTTTTGAATGAAATTTATTCAAAAAGAAATGAAGATAAAATTCAATTGATAGATAAAAATGATTTTTATTTATTATATGAAATTTCAAATAAAAACAAAATTTTACCAGACGTTAACAATGCGTCTTTTATTGAAAAAGTTAAAGATCAATTAATATTGAAACAAAAATATGAATATAATCAGGAACTATTTAAAAAAATTCAAAACAAGGAGTTAGATGATAAAGAATTTCTTGATATTGCAAATGGATCTAACAATATAGAAAAGTTAACAATCAACTCAATCAATTTTAATGAGAAATTCAGTAGAGACTCTATAAATTTATTATACTCCTTACCAAAGGGTAGCTTTGTTCTTATTGCAGACAAAAATAATAATGTTTTCTTATCAAAAATTTCTAAAATAAATTTGAATAAGCTCTCTAGAAATGATGAACTTCTAAAAGACTATGCATTAAAATCGAATAGCCAAATTATTGGGGAAATTTATAGCACTTATGACTTATCACTAAATGAAAAGTATAATGTGAAACTTTTTCAAAATACAATTGAAAGAGTTAAAAATAATTTTAGATAATGCTTAATGTTAGTCTTAATCAATTCAAATTAGATTATTTAAAAAAAAAAAATCAAGTCATTTACTATTCTTTAAAATCTGAAGGATCCGATGATATAGAAAATTTAATAAATAATTTTCTACAAGAAAAAAATAGCTTCATTTTTGAGTCTGTCGAGAAAGGTAAAATCAAAGGTAGATATACTATATTTGGAAAAAACCCAGATAAAATCTGGGAGTTTAATAATCTAGAGTGCTATATAAGAGTTGGAAAAAATAAGAAAAAATTAAAAGGAACTCCTAAAAAAAACTTAGAAAAAATAATAGAAAATTTTAAATTTAGCACTCCTAAAGAGCTTCCACCTATATGCTCACTGATATCGGGATATTTTTCTTATGATATAATTAGATATATAGAAAATATTCCTAATAAAAATAAAGATGATCTAAATATTCCTGATGCAAGAATACTGCGACCTAAAAATTTAGTCATACATGATAATATTGATAAGAAAATTTATTTTATAGTTAATATTTTTAAAGACGAAAAAATAATTAACTTTGAAGAAAAGTATAATGAAATAATTAAGCAAATAGAAGAAATGGTTTTTTTATCAAACTACAAAAGTAGTTTTTCTAAAATAAATAGAAAACCAGTAATACCAAGAGTAAAATCAAATATTTCAAAATCAAAATTTTTATCAAATGTAATGAAAGCAAAAAAATATATCAAAATAGGAGATATTTTTCAGGTTGTCTTAAGTCAAAGATTTGAAACAAGATTAATAAAAAGCCCTTTGGAAATTTATAAAAAATTAAGAAAAACCAATCCATCACCTTTTATGTATTTTTTTAATTTTAATGACTTCCAAATAATAGGTGCTAGTCCTGAGATACTTGTAAGATTAAGAGATAATAAAATAACAATAAGACCAATTGCAGGAACAAGACCGAGAGGAAAAAATAAAAAAGAAGATGATTTCTACAAGAAAGACCTTCTTAATGATAAAAAAGAGTTAGCAGAACACTTGATGCTTTTAGACTTAGGGAGAAATGATGCTGGCAAAGTGTCAAAAATAAATTCAGTTAATGTTACAGAAAGTTTTAATATAGAAAAATATTCACATGTGATGCATATTGTTTCAAATGTACAAGGAGATTTTAATGAAAAATACTCTAAATTTGATACTTTGCTTTCTGGTTTTCCAGCAGGAACAGTTTCTGGAGCTCCAAAAATAAGAGCTATGGAAATAATTGATGAGTTAGAAAATACAAAAAGAAAAGTCTACGCTGGTGGAATTGGATATTTCTCAGCTAATGGAGATTTTGATACATGTATTGCTTTAAGAACAGCCGTAGTAAAAAATAAGAAATTTTATGTCCAATCTGGAGCTGGAATTGTGGCTGATAGTAAACCGATAAACGAATTTAATGAAACAGTAAATAAAGCAAAAGCATTAATTAAAGCAATTGAGTAATTTATGAAAATTTTATTAATTGATAATTATGATAGTTTTACATTTAATCTTTATCATTACATATCCAAGTATTCAAAAAATGTAGATGTAATTAGAAACGATAAAATAAATTCAAAAGAAATTTTAAAAAAAAAATATAAAAAAATTGTTATCTCCCCTGGCCCAGGAAATCCAAATCAAGCCGGAAACTGTTTATCGATTGTAAAAAATTTATACAAAAAAATACCAATACTTGGTGTATGTCTTGGTCATCAAATCATAGGTCAATCTTTTGGGTCAAGAATAGTCCAAGCCAAACAATTAGTGCACGGCAAAACAAGTAAAATAATTTCAAAAAATAAAGGAATATTAAAAAATATTCCAAAAACCTTTGAAGCAACTAGGTATCATAGTTTAATAATTGATAAAAAAACACTTTCTAAAGATTTAGAAATTACTGCAGAAACATCAGATGGGATAATTATGGGTATAAAACATAAGCTTTACAATTTGCATGGGGTACAATTTCATCCGGAAAGCATTAAAACGAAAAGTGGATTAAAAATTCTTAAAAATTTTATAAATATTTAAACTATGGAAAAAATCTTATCAAAACTTAAAAATAAAGAAAATTTATCTTTTCAAGAAAGTATTGATGCTTTCAATATAATAATGGAAGGTAAGGCAAATGATCAAGAAATGTTTGAATTTTTAACATTTCTTTCCAATAAAGGTGAAGTTGCATCTGAAGTTGCAGGTGGAGTTTCAGTTTTAAGAGATAAAGCTAATAAAGTAACTATTGATAATTGTATTGATACATGTGGAACTGGTGGTGATGGAAAAGACACTTTAAACATATCAACAGCCTCTGCTCTATTATTGGCAAGTATGGGGATTAATGTTGCAAAACACGGAAATAAAGCCGTGTCATCTAAATGTGGGTCTGCTGATGTTTTAGAAGAATTAGGGATTAATATAAATTTTGAACCTTTTGAAATAGAAAATCAAATTAAAAAAAATCATTTTGGATTTATGTTTGCACCAAACTATCATGCTGCAATGAAATATGTTGGCCCAACGAGAAAAAAAATTGGAAAAAGAACTATTTTTAATATGATAGGACCACTTAGCAATCCTGCATTTGTTCAAAGACAGGTAGTTGGAGTTTTTGATAAAAAACTAATGAATATATTTGCGCATGCCTTAAAAGATTTAAAAATTAAATTTGCATGGATAGTAAATAGCAATGATGGATTAGATGAAATTTCACCTTATGATAAAACAAATGTTATGCAATTAAAAAATGGTGAAATTTCAGAAATTAATATTGATCCTAAAGAACTTAATGTGAATGCTGAAGATTTCTCAAATATAATAGGAAATGATGCAAAATATAATTCAGAAAAAATTTTAGAAATATTCAAAGGTCAAGATAATGATTTTTCAAAGGCTGTTTCATTAAATGCAGCAGCTGGATTGGTGGTATCAGAGAATGAAAAAGAATATAAAATTGCCTATAATAAAGTTAGAGATCATATCCTATCTGGTGATGCTTATTTACATTTAGAAAAAATAAGAAATGCCTGAAAATGTTTTAGAAAAAATTATAGAAAAAAAAAAAATAAAGATTGATAATCTTAAAAAAGAAATATCTATTGAAAATTTAAATGATAAAATTTCAGAATATAAATCATTTATTAACTTTAAAAACAAAATTTTAGATAATATAGATAATAATAAAATTTCCATAATTGCAGAAATCAAAAAAGCAAGCCCATCTGCAGGTATAATTATTGAAAATTATAACCCACTTGAAATTGCAGAAATTTATTTAAGAAATAAAGCAACATGTTTATCCGTTTTAACTGAGGAAGAGTTCTTTTTAGGAAATTTGCTTCATATAAGTAAAATAAAAGAAAAAATTAAATTACCTATTTTGTGTAAAGATTTTTTTATTGATAAATACCAGGTACCTCTTGCAAAAAGCTATGGTGCTGATGCAATTTTAATTATTCTTGCAGGTGTTGACGATCAAACCGCAGATGAGCTTTATGAAGAAGCTATTAAACAAAAAATGTCAATTATTGTTGAAGTGCATACTGTTGAAGAGGCAAAAAAATCATTAAGATTTAGTGATGCACTGATTGGTATAAACAATAGAAATTTAAAAACACTTAAAACCGATATAAATACAACTTATGATATCCATAATGTGCTGGTTGATCATAAAGGACCTTTTATTTCGGAAAGTGGAATTAAAGATAAAGAAGATTTAATAAACATTAGCTCTAAGACAAATATAAAAACGTTTTTAATCGGTG
>WTIW01000030.1 GCA_011526385.1 Pelagibacteraceae bacterium
TGGCATATCGTTCAAGACGTTTCCACTAAAGATTATAAATATGTGCCTCAACTTACAATGGCAGGTTATTCAATAATGATTAAAGAAATTTCAAAACAAACTAATCAATATATTACCCATGTATTCCTTCAAGCAGGTGTTGGGGGCATGGCAGCAGGAGCTGTAGCAGGTATTGCAAGATATTTTAAAAGAATTCCTAAAATAATTGTAGTTGAACCTAAAGAGGCAGCCTGTGTTTTAAAAAGTATTGAAGCTAAAAAAATGAAAAAAATTAAAATTAAAAAAGAAAGTATTATGGGAGGTATGTCGTGTAACGAAATGTCTCTGGTACCATGGAACATTTTAAATAAAGCAACAAATCACTGTATAACAATTGATGACAGTAAAGTGTCAAATACAGTTGCAATGTTAGCAAAAGCAAAATTCAGTAATAAAAAAATTGTAGGTGGTGAATGTGCTACACCTGGAATAATTAGTTTAATAGCAGCTTGTAATGATAAAAAAATTAAAAACCTTTTAGAACTTAATGAAGAATCAAATGTGTTGGTTATGGGATGCGAAGGTAATGCTGATGCAACTTTATATAATAAGCTTTTGTCTCAAGGCTTGAAAAAGATATAAAAAATGTCTGATTGTGCAGTTGTTTGGATAAGAGATGATTTTAGAATTAAAAACAATCATGCTTTATCCTATGCATGCAAAAACCATGAAGGGGTAACTGCAATTTATGTTCATAATAATGAATATTTTGATGGAAAAAGAGAAGCTCAGAAATGGTGGATCAGTAAATCGCTTGAGAGCTTTTCAAAGGATTTAGACAAATTTAATATCAAACTAGAATTAATAATTTCTAATGAATTATCCTTTTTTTCAAAATTAAAAACTAAAGATAAATTGTCAATTTACTGGAATAAAGTTTATGAGCCAGATCATTTAAAATTAGATAAAGAAATTGAAAAAATATTAGAGAAAAAGAATATTCCATTTAAATTTTTCAAAGGAAATATTTTAAATGAATATCAATCTATAACTAAAAATGATGGAACACCGTTTAAAGTATTTACTCCTTTTTGGAGAAATGCTGAACAGGTATATATAGATGCTGTTCCTCAAAAAAGCTCAGAAATAAAAAAATTAAAAAATAAAAAGAATATATTTAATTCAAAAGATACTTTTAAACAAATAATGCCAAAGAAAGATTGGTTTAAAAAGTTCGATCAATATTGGAAACCCTCAGAAGAGGAAGCGCATAAAAACTTAAAAGAATTTATTAATAACAGAATTTCGAAATATGGTGTTGATAGAGATTATCCATCCATAAATGGGTCCTCAAAATTATCTCCCTATATTAGAAATGGTCAAATACATGTTGCAGCTATATATGAGAAAAGTTCAAAAGATATTAAAAAAAATACAAGTATCAGAAAATATATTAATGAACTTGGATGGAGAGAATTTTCTCACAGTTTAATTAATTATTTTCCTCAAATGTTAAAAGGAAATTTAAGAAAAGAATTTGATAGATTTCCATGGGAGAAAAATTCAAAAAATCTTAAAGCATGGAAACAAGGAATGACAGGATATCCAATTGTGGATGCAGGTATGAGAGAACTTTATGAAACTGGATGGATGCATAATAGAATACGTATGGTGGTTGGATCATTTTTAGTAAAACATTTAAGAATTAATTGGAAAGAAGGTGAAAAATATTTCAGAAATTGTTTGCTTGATTTTAATGAAGCAAACAATGTTGCTCAATGGCAATGGGTTGCAGGATGTGGTGCGGATGCAGCTCCTTACTTTAGAATTTTTAATCCAATTCTTCAGGGCGAAAAATTTGATAAAGAAGGATTGTACGTAAAAAAATGGGTGCCAGAATTAAGTAAAGTTCCATCCAAATTTATTCACAAACCCTGGGAGATGGAATTAAAATATCAAGAAGCAATTAAAACAATTATTGGAAAAGATTATCCAAAACCGATTGTTATTCACGAAGAAGCAAGAGCTGCTGCCTTAAACGCTTTTCAGTCTTTAAAGAAAAATTAAAATCCGCTTTCTCTAACTAATACTGCTGTAACATTTCTAAAGAAAGTCATGAAGGGACTGTATCTATTTCCTTCAACATGAATGTAACCTGGTAACTCAAACTTAATTTCACTTTTCCCTGCTACATTAAACTCAGCAATATAATGAGCGGTCTCAGGTCTATATTGAAATTCACCAGCCGTAAAATTTCTTATTGCTATTGGTCCATTATGTAATGATGCTAGTGATATATAAGGAAGATTATTAATTGCTGATAAATCTAATTTCTTAGATAAAAGATAAACTTTTTCATGTTCACCATCATTTGGAATAAATACTGCAGGTAAGTTTTCTCTAAATCTTTCTATTTGTTCTTCTTTTATTAAACCTCTTACTTTTCCAGTTCCATAATGAACGATACCCATTAATTGATCTAAATTACTTACCCAAATATCATTAGATAAACTTGCAAGATCCTTAACTTTTCCCTTAATGGGTGACTTTATTAATAGCTTTTTCTTAGATTTTACTAATCCTGTTAATTCACTTTGAAGAGCAATTAATCTTTGTTGAAGGGTAATATATTGATCCATATTCCCTGCGCTATCACTCATTCTATTAATTTTTGTTTTAGTTAGCTTTATTTTTCTTCTTGTAGAATTGATCTTTTGATCAAGTTCAGGTGAATATAGTTCAATTAAATTTTGACCAGCTTCTACAAGGTCATCTTTATCAACAAATACTGATTTTATCTTTGCTGGATAAGGAGAATAAATTTTAGAATATTGTTCTGAAATATAAACACCTGGTATTTTAAGAGAAGATTTCCACGGCAAAAATACTAGCAATAAAAAAATAAATAATATTCCAATTGTTCTAACTGTTTGGGAATTTAATTTCATTTGTGATCTTAGACCATACCAATTTTTAATTTCTTTAATAATTGGAAGCATTATGAACCAGTAAATTTCTATGGCAAATAATATTATTCCTAAAACTTTAAATGCTAAATGATAAACCAATAAGGCTATTCCGATAAATAAAAAGAATCTATACAACCACGTAGCCCATGCATAAATAATAAAAGTCCATCTTCTTCCTGGATTTATTTCTTCTGGTGGTGGATGATTAAAACCAAATAAAGTTTCTCTTATCCTCCATTTAGCAAGCGCAAAAGATCTTGGTTGAAGATTTTCAGCTTTTAACCAGTCTGAGAAAACATAATATCCATCAAATCTCATAAACGGACTAACATTTATTGCTATTGAAGATATCCAACTCGTTGTTGCAATAAAAAATGCTACACTTTTTAATCCACCTTCTGGAAGAACACCCCAAATAAAAGTTGCAATCAATGCTAAGTGTAATTCTGTTAATACACCTGCAAAATTTATTATTAATCTTTCTTTATGATTTCTTAATCTCCAAGCATCTGTGGTATCTGTATATAAAAATGGAAAAAATACTAAAAATGCAATTCCAATTGCAGAAACTCTACAACCATAATGTTTTGCAATGTAAGCATGTCCTAATTCGTGAAGGCATTTTACAAAAACTAAGGTTAGTAAATAAAGAATTAAACCATTAAATGAAAAAAAATACATGAAGGTTTTTATAAAAACCTCAAATTGCTGAATAACAAATATTAATCCAAAGAAACCAAAAATATAAATTATATTTCTAAATTTTTTAGAACCAAGAAAACTTACTTTACCTAAAGTTTTGCCAAGCCATTCATCTGGTTTAAATAAAGGTATTTTAAAAAAAAGGTAGCTATGAATTAAGTACATCAACCAGCTTTTCTTTAAGCTGTTTTTCTGTTGCATTAAATAAGGAACGTTTTGTCCTGCTGGCTGCACTATTAAATTATTTTGTTGAAGAAAGTTTAAAAAACTTTTTATTTCATCGCCTGTAGTTTCAACTCCTTCTGCATTAACTTTTTTTTCAAAGTTAGCAATGTCCTCTCCACCACGCCAATGTTTGATTAATTTAAATGCTGTTAATCCTAGTGTGAAATATTTATTTCTAACTGCATCATATAATAACCATGCAGGCGCCCCATCTTCCCTACTGTTTCCTCTTAGAATTTCTAAATCCTGTCTTAGATAAGGAATTATCATACTCCAACTAATTGTCTTACGAATGTGATAGGTTTTCTAAATAAGTAATAAAAAAGAGTTACTCTTGAGCCGTATAATTTTGCTGTACCTCTTAATCCAATTCTTGGAGGCTCATCTCCTTCATAGGAAACACCAACTCTATAAGATAATACTTCTTCTGGAGATAATGAGGGCTGATAAGAAGCTCTTAATAATTTACCTTTTAAGGGTTTAATTGGATTTATATCTAAAAAAACCTTAACTTCTGACTGTTCTCTTATAATTAAAGAGTCTTTAACAGGTAACCATACCAAAAACTCTACATTTTTTGGATCTGCGATAGTTAAGATTTTTTCACCAACTGAAACTGGTTTTCCTTGCCACTCATTTTTTTTATCAACAATAGCAATACCATTACGGTCTGTATAAATTTTTGAATTATTCAGTCTATCTGAATTAGATGCTACTTCTGCTTTCTTTAAGTCAACTTGTGCTACTAATTCTGCTAGCCTTGCTTTTTCTTCATTATTTGAAAATGAGAACTGTCTACTTCTTAAAAGTTCTTTTTCAGCAATCTGTAATGACTGACGTGCTAGATTAAAATTATTTATAAGATCAACATCTTCAAGTAATACTAAAAGATCTTTTGCTTTTACATCATCATTGTTATTTACAACAATACGTTTAACCACACCATCAAACGGTGCTGTGATTAACTTTGGATCTTTTGGTATCACCTCAACCGGTGCTGTACTGGTTATTCTTATTGGAATAATTGATATAAATATTATTGCTAAAATTACTTTCCAAGATTTTTCACCTGTTAAATATTTTTTAAAAAAGTCTTTGATAATAAAATCACTTAAAAATGTGTTGTAGGCATGACCGTAAGAAACAGATAAATGTCTTGCTAATTCTATTTCATTTTCATTAAATTTTTCATTTCTTGTTAAAAGTAAAAATCCTTG
>WTIW01000029.1:0-2547 GCA_011526385.1 Pelagibacteraceae bacterium
TATTCAACTTGTTTTGTAAATTTTAATAAAAAAAATACAGGTGAAGCGGCTCTTAAAGTTTTACATCATAACAATGTCGAAGTAGAGCACTCATATGCTGGATGCTGTGGAATGCCTTACTTAGAACAAGCGGATCCAGAGCAAGTAGTTAAACAAGCAAACTTAGTTTCAAAAGAATTATTAAAATATGTAGATAAGGGTTATAAAGTAATTACTTTAACAGCAAGTTGTGGGTTAATGTTGAAGTTTGAATGGCCTTTACTTTTACCTGATGATGAAGGAATTAAAAAATTATCAAAAAATACTTTCGATATAGATGAATATATTGTTGATATTGCTAACAACGAGGGATTAGTTGAGGGACTGCAAGAAATTGATGGAGGAGTAACAGTCCATCATGCCTGCCATGCACGAGCTCAAAATATGGGTAACAAAGCACGAGATATGTTAAAATTAATACCTAATGTTAAAATAGATGTGGTTGAAAGATGTGCTGGTCATGGTGGAACTTTTGGAGTTATGAAAGAAACTCATGATATGGCAATTAAAGTAGGCAAAACTACCGCAAGCACTGTAAAAAGAAAAAATAATAAATATATGGCTTCAGACTGTCCTTTAGCAGGTAAGCATATTAAGCAACTTGCTGAAGATACAAATATAGTTAGCGATGAGGCTTTACACCCTATCGAACTATTAGCAAAAAGTTATAGGTTATAATTATGCCAAAAGAACAAAGAATTATTGAAAAATCAGACTTATTAGCACCTGACGTTTATGAAAAAAACAGACGTCAAATGAGAAAAGAATTAGTTGAGTTCAAAAAAGATAGAAGAGTACCACTTGGTCCTTATGCAACTTTTTATTTTGAATGTTTTGAGACCATGCTCGCACAAGTACAAGAAATGTTGCATATAGAAAAAGGTGGAGATGAACAGCTTAAAGACGAATTAACTGCTTATAATCCTTTAATACCAAATGGTAAGGAACTTGTATCAACTCTTATGTTTGAAATTGATAATCCAGTTACAAGAGCAGCATTTCTTGGAAAACTAGGAGGTGTTGAAGAGCATGTATTTATCAAAATAGATAATGAGGTTATTTACGGCAAACCCGAAGTAGATGTTGATAGAACCTCTGCAGATGGGAAAGCTTCTTCAGTTCAATTTATACACTTTGAACTAAAGGAAGATCAGATATCTAAATTTAAAGGCAACAATGTAAGCATTGAACTTGGCATAGATCATAAAGAATATTCTCATACAACTAAGCTATCAGAAAGTACTGTTAAAGCCCTTTCAGCGGATTTTAATTAACAGAACCCCAAATATTTTCCTTATTTATCCATCCAATAAATTCACCTGTTTGAATTTTACACCAGTTATCCTCACATTTTTTTACGAGTAATAATCTTCCTTTCTCTATTTTAGCTAAAGGTTTTGAAAATTTAGTTGGTTTTTTAAACAATATTTTTTTCTTTAGAGCAATTAAGGATTTAGATTTTCTCAATTGAGATACGTGTATCCAGCCACTATTATTTTTGTGATCTAAAATTCTTCTAAAGTTTTCTTTTTTATCAATAATTTTAATAGGAAGTTGAATTTTTTTGTAGATATACTTTATTGGATAATCAAAACTTGGACCATATCTGACATTTACCTTTTTATTTTTAAGCATGAGAAACAAATTATCTTCACTTGCAAGCACTAAATTAAATGGAAAAATAAATAAAAATAATAATATTATTTTTTTGAACATGAACAATCTTTTCTTTTTTTAAAATTAACTTTTCTTAAAGTTAAATTTAAAAGATCAAAAATTAATATACTACTTTTAATAACCCCATTTAATCTTAAAATCATTTTTAAAACTTCATTAGCTTGCAAGGCTCCGATTATATTAGCAGTTGGACCTAAAATACCCTCAGCTTCGCAATTTAAAATTTCATCAGATGGCAATGATTGATAGAAGCATTCAAGACATGGTATTTTTTTATTTTTAAAATCAAAACAAAAAATATGACCATCAAACTTACTTATTGCACCAACAACTAGTTTTTTTTTATATTTAATTGAATATTTATTTAATAAAAATTTTGTACGAAAATTATCAGATCCATCAACAATAATATCAAATTTGGGTAGAACCTTTGTTAAGTTTTTATCTGAAGCTTTTTCATTATAAATTTTTAATTTAATCTTGTTATTGATTAATTTTAACTGTCTTTTTAAAATTTGACTTTTATTTTTATTTATATCTCTTGATGTATAGAGTGTTTGTCTATGGATATTGCTAATACTAATTTTATCAAATTCAATTACGCCTATTTGACCAACCCCTGCTCTTGCTAGTAAATCAATGACAGGACTTCCCAAGCCACCAGCACCTATAACTAAGACTTTAGAATTTATTATTTTTTTTTGCCCGATAACCCCAACATCTTTTAGAATAATTTGTCGTGAATATTTAAGGAGAGATTTATTATCCAAATTCTTTTTCATTTACCTGTTGAGCCAAAACCACCAGTGCCTCTTATTGTATTAGGTAAAT
>WTIW01000029.1:2647-7212 GCA_011526385.1 Pelagibacteraceae bacterium
GTTTTATAGCTTGGTATTTTTACTTCTGGATTAAGTCTCTTAATTTGTATTTTAACCATTAATTAATTGAAATTTTTTATAACTCTATCAACTATTTCCTCAGCAATTAATGATTTACTCATTTTTTCAATAGATTCATCAGAATTATTTTTATAGAAAATTTTAACTTGATTATATTTTGAATCAAAACCAATTTCTTCATTTGAAACATCATTAGCAATAATCCAGTCACAGTTTTTTTCACTTAATTTTTTTTTTGCATTTTCATCTATATTTTCTGTTTCAGCAGCAAATCCTATAGTAAGTTTTGGTCGTAGAGAATTATGTTTAGATACATATGAGATTATGTCTACATTTTTTGTTAAATTTATATTTTCTTGATCACTTTTTTTAATCTTTTCTTTACTATAGTTTTTTGCTTTATAATCAGCAACTGCTGCAGAAAAAACTGCAACATCTACAGGAAGATTATTTAATGTTTCTTTCAACATTTCATCCGCAGTTTCAATTTCGATGTATTTAATACCCTCAACAGGTTTTAGATTTGTTTTGCCAGATATTAAAGTGGTATCAAAACCCTTATCTCTGAAAGATTTGGCTAATTCATAACCTTGCTTACCACTTGATTTATTAGTTATATATCTTACTGGATCTAAATATTCTCTTGTTGGTCCTGCAGTTACCAAAGCTTTTAAGTTATTATTTCTTCTTAATTGCTTAAAATAATTTTCTACATATTTAAAAATTTCTGAGGGCTCAGTCATTTTCCCAGATCCATACTCTCCACACGCCATATCTCCGATCTCAGGTCCAATTATTTTATAACCATATTCCTTTAAATTATTTAAATTTTTTTGATTAGAAGGATGTTCCCACATTCTTACATTCATTGCTGGGACTAAAAATATCTTCTTATTTGAAGCTAGAATTACTGTAGATGCAAGATCATCGCAAGTACCATTACTTAATTTTGATAATGTATTTGCTGTTGCTGGAACAACAACTATTAAATCTGCCCATCTTGATAAAGAAATATGATCCATTTCAGCTTCATTTTCTGGATTAAAAAGATCTTCATAAACTTTTCCTTGAGATAAAGATGTTATAGATAAAGGAGTTACAAATTCCTTGGCACTTTTTGTGATTATTGTTTTTATTTCTGCCTTATTTTTTCTCAAAGCTCTTATAAATTCCAAGCTTTTATAGGCTGAAATTCCTCCACAAATTACTATAAGTATTTTTTTGTCTTTTAAACTGCTCATCGGCTGAATTAAAATACCAATAAGCCAACGATTACAAGTAATAATAATCCAATAATAGATTGATTTCTAAAACTAGACATCTCTGATTTTTTGATATTTAGCTCATTAAAGGAGTTAGAGTTTTGTGGAATTTGACCACTTGCTAAGAAAGTTAATGCTTGGTTTGCCTTGTCCATTATCTGTGGTAATTCAGGCAATCTTTTTATTACTTCTGCAGAATTCTTTAGAGTTTCATTAAATGAATTTATAGGATCTTTCGTTTCTTTTAACCATTTCTCTAGAACTGGTTTAGATGTTTCCCAAATATTTGTATCAGGATTTAATCTTCTTGCCACACCCTCAACAACAACCATTGTCTTTTGTAACATTAATAATTGAGGTTGAGTTTGCATATTAAATTTTTCAGTTACATCAAAAAGTTGCTTTAATAGTTTTCCTCCAGAAATGTCTTTAACAGATTGACCAAAAATTGGTTCACCTATCGATCTTAAAGCCTGTGCTAAATCATCAACAGGAACATCTTTAGGAACAAGTCCAGCAACAAGATGTACTTCAGCAACTTTTTTATAATCTCTTACAATAAACCCATACAAAATTTCAGCTAAAAATCTTTGACTTAGTTTATCTAGCCTTCCCATAATACCAAAATCGATAGGCACTATTTGACCATTATTATTTATGAATACATTACCTTGGTGCATATCTGCATGAAAAAAACCATCTCTAACAGCATGTCGTAAAAAGTGTTGTATAATGTCAGATGCTATTTTTTTGGTATCTATGTTTTTTTTATTTAGTTCCTCAGTTTCTCTTATTGAAACACCATCAACCCAATCAAGTGTCATCACATTTTCACTTGTAAAATTCCAATATATTTTTGGAACAAGGAACCCCTCATCATTTTTTGTGTTTTCACCATATTCATTCGCTGCAGCAGCTTCAAATCTTAGATCCATCTCAAGATTGGTAATTTCCTTTAATAAAAAAACTACTTCAACAAGCTTAAGTCTTTTTGTTTTTTTTATAAATGACTCTACAAAGAAAGCAAAAAGCATTAAAGCATCGATTTCTTCATTAAATATTTTTTTAATATTTGGTCGTAATATTTTTATCGCCACATCTTTAATTGTACCACCATCATTAATTTGAGCTTTGTGTACTTGAGCAATTGATGCAGCTGCAACTGGTTCACTAAGATTAATTATTGAATTGAAATTATCTTCACCTAAATCTTTTCTTATAATTTCTCTCGCTTCAGATAATGGAAATGGAGGCAATCGATCTTGAAGGTTTTCAAGTTCTTTTGAAAGTTCTTCCCCAATAATATCAGGTCTTGTTGCTAAAAATTGACCTAACTTTATAAATGTAGTCCCCATTGATTGTAAGGAGGATGAAAGTCTCTCACCTTGGTTCTCATTTTGATGCTTAATTTTTTCATTTGAGAATGAAAAAGATAAAATACTAAATAAAATCTTTATTCCAATTGGTGGCTCATTAAATTTTGTTGCAATTTTTAATGCATCAGATTTTGCAAGTTTTCTCCCAAGTTTAAAAAGGGTAAATAATTTTTTAATCATAATTTCCAACCAGAGTGGATCGCAACTATTCCTCCTGATAAATTTCTATAGTTGCAATTTTGAAAATTATTATTCTCCATAAGTTCTATTAATTCTTCTTGATTAACAAACTCTTCAATACTTTTTATCAAGTATTCATATGGTTTTTCATCTCCTACAACAAATTTTCCTATACGAGGTATTAACTTTGAATAATTCTTATAAACAAAATCTAAATTTGAATTTAAAATTTTTGAAAATTCTAAACACAAAAATCTTCCACCTGGTTTTAAAACCCTATATGCTTCAGATAAGGATTTATCGATATTTTTTGTATTTCTTAAGCCAAAACTTATAGAGTAGTAGTCACAAGACTCATCTTTAACAGGAAGATTTTCAGCAGAACCAATTATCCATTTTATATTAGAATATTTTTTTAATTTTTCTTTGCCTTTACTAATCATGCCCTCATTTGGGTCCACACAGATTGTAAAATTCATATTATTAGACTTATCTTGAAATAGTTTTGCTAAATCTCCAGTTCCACAAGCAACATCTAATAATGTTTTATTTTTTCCAGGATTCATCCAGTGTATTAAGTCTTTTTTCCATAATCTATGAATCCCAAATGACATAAAATCATTCATTAGGTCATATTTATCAAAAACTTTATCAAATACGTTCTGAACAAGTCCTTTTTTATTTTGAAGATATTGTTGCATAAAAAATTAAATTTAAGTTTAATATAGTACCTAATGCCAGAATTGCCAGAAGTAGAAATAGTAAGAAAATCTTTAAGTAAAAATATAAAAGGAAAAGTAATAACTAAAGTTGAGGTAAATAATCGCAATTTAAGGGTCAAAATAGAAAAAAAATTTGAAGAAAAACTTAAAAAAAAAAAAATAAAAAAAATTGATAGATTTTCAAAGTATATAATTATTGTTTTTTTCGATAATTCATTTTGTTTAATTCACTTAGGAATGTCAGGCACAATACATCTTTTAAAAAAAAAAAATAAAAACAAATTTACAAATACTAGTTTTTACCATAGCCCCCACCTTCCAAAAAAGCATAATCATGTCGAAATAGAACTCCAAAATATTTCATTGATATACAATGATCCAAGGAGATTTGGATATTTGCTTTATTTTGATAATAAAAAACAATTACAAAAAAAATTTAAATCTTATGGTCCAGAACCTTTTTCAAAAAAATTTAATTTAGAATACATTTTAAAATATTTTCAAAATAAACATAAGAATATTAAAAATTTCCTATTGGATCAAAAATTTGTTTCTGGTTTAGGAAATATTTATGCAAGCGAAGTTTTATTTGAAAGTAAAATCTATCCTTTAAAATCAGCAAGTTTATTAACAAATGATCAATTAAAAAAAATTATTAAATATTCAAAGAAAGTATTAAAAAGATCAATTGCTAAAGGAGGATCATCAATTAGAGACTTTAAAAATACAACTGGAGATCAAGGTTCGTTTCAAAAAGAATTTAAAGTTTATAATAGAGAACATTTAAAATGTACGAGAAGATCATGTGGGGGCATTATTAAGAAAATAATTATTTCAAATAGATCTAGTTTCTTCTGTAATATATGCCAAAAATAAACTAATAATTATATTGACCAGTATTATTTCTCGTTATATACAATCGCGCTTATGGCAAACACTAAATCAGCAATTAAGAGAGTAAGAAGAATAACTCGACAAACAGCTGTAAACCGTTCAAGAAAAAG
>WTIW01000029.1:7312-17426 GCA_011526385.1 Pelagibacteraceae bacterium
AATACTTCAGGCTTAGAAGAGAAAAAAATAGATTGGAAAACTATCCAGAATGTAATGAAGGAGAAGTTTGGCAGTGATATTTTTGATAGCTGGTTAAAAAAAATAGAATTAATTGATGAGTATAAAAACTATATTTTAATTTCTGTATCTACTAGATTTATTAGAGATTGGATAACTTCTAGATATTTAGATCAAATTCTACAAATAGTTAAAAGTTATAAAAAAGAAATTATTAGAATAGAGTTTTTAGTAGATGATAAAAAGAATTCAAATAATATTGAAACTTCAAATACAGATTTAAATAGTAAATCGGAGGCTGATATTGGCAATAATGTTTCCTTTATCAAAGACTCTTATCTTCAATACAATAGAATTGACCCTAATAAAAATTTCAATAATTTTATAACTGGTCAAAGTAATAAATTAGCATTTGAAGCATCTAAAAAAGTATCCCAAGATATAGCTCACTATAATCCTTTATATATCTATGGAGGAGTTGGTATGGGCAAAACTCACTTATTAAATGCAATTGGCTTAGAGCTTAAAGATAAAAATAAAGTTATGTTTATCTCAGCAGAGAGATTTATGTATCAATTTGTAAAATCTATAAAATCCAATGACATGGTTAAATTTAAAGAATATTTTAGAAATACAGATATTTTGTTGATAGATGATATTCAGTTTATGAATGGTAAAGAAGCTATGCAGGAAGAGTTTTTTCACACATTCAATGCTTTATTAGACAAGGGTTCTCAGATCATAGTTTCTGCAGATAGACCGCCGAATAAACTTTCAAGAATACAAGAGAGAATAAAATCGAGATTTGCTGGAGGTTTAGTTGTTGATATACAAAATCCTGATTATGATCTCAGATCGCAGATAATTAAATCTAAAACTGAAGAGTTGAAATTATTTTATTCTAATCAAATAACTATAACCGATGAAATACAAAAATTTATAAGCACTGAAGTTAGAACAAGTATTAGAGAATTAGTTGGAGCTTTAAATAGAATAGTCTCTTTTTCTAGAATTTATAACAAGGTACCTAATATATCTGAAGTAAGGGTAATTTTGAAAGATTTGCTAAATTTATCTGAAAATAAAGTAACAATTGATACTATCCAAACCATTGTTTGCAAATTTTTTAAAATAAGCAAAAATGAAATGCTTTCACCAAGAAGATCGAGATATCTAGTAAGACCAAGACAAACCGCGATTTATCTTGCCAAAATGTTAACCTCTAAGTCTTTGCCAGAGATTGGTAGAGCTTTTTCAAATAGAGATCATACAACAGTTATTCATTCAGTAAAAACTATAGAAAAACTTAGAAAAGAAGATAATGAATTGAACATAAATATAGACAGTTTAAAGAACAAAATTTTATACAATCAAGAAAATGAAGTTTAGTGTAAACCAACAAGATCTTCAAAAATCATTAGCCTATTGCCAAGGAGTTATAGAAAAAAGAAGCACTCTTCCTATTTTATCAAATGTATTATTAGAGATTAATAGTGGCAATTTAACAATAACAGCTACAGATTTAGATTTAATATTTATACATAAAATTTCAAACGTTGAAATTTTAGAAGAAGGCAAGACCACAACCTCATCTTCAATAATGTATGATATTGTAAGAAAAATTTCATCTGGAAGTAAAATTAGTTTTTCAAACCCAAGTGAAAGTAAGCTTCAGCTGGAATCTGAAAAATCACTATTTAACTTAAATTGTATAAGTGCATCAGAATTTCCACTTACAGATGAAAATTTTAATCAAAATGAATTTTCAATTAAATCAAAAGATTTATTAAAACTTTTAAATAAATGTAAGTTTTCAGTATCAAATGATGAAACAAGACATTATTTGAGTGGGATATTTTTTCATCAAACACAAAATGAAGATAAAACTTTTTTAACTGCTGCAGCAACTGATAGCCATCGAATGTCTATATCGAAAATAAGATTACAGGATAAAATTGATTTTGAGCCTATAATTTTGCCAAAGAAAACTATATTTCAGTTATGCTCATTATTGGAGGATTTTGAAGGAGATGTTAAAATATCTAATGTTAAATCTAAAATTAAATTTGAATTAAATAATAGTATTTTAATTTCTAAATTAATTGATGGTAAATTTCCAAATTACATACAGGTAGTTCCAAAAGAAAATCAAAAAAAATTAGAAATTGACCTTAAATCATTTTTAAACTCAGTGGACAGAGTGGCATCTGTATCATTAGACAAAAAAGATGGCGTAAAATTTAATTTAACAAAAGATACTTTAAATCTTTCAGTAAACAACACTAACAGTGGTGATGGTAAGGAAAGTTTAGCAGTAAAGTTTGAGCATGAGTTAGATATAAGTTTTAATTCTAGATATTTAATTGATGTAGCCTCTCAATTAGATGGTCAGAGTATTGAAATTTATTTGAAAGATACCGGCTCACCAGCGTTAATTAGAGATCCTGCAGACTATGATAGTATATATGTTGTAATGCCTATGAAGGGCTAATTCATTTTATCTAATTCAGAATATATTCTTGTTTGAATTAAATTTATAAAATCAGTCGGATTTAGACCAGGATTTACAGGCTCTAAAATTGATATTGTTATCTTTCTGTTTGGTTTTAGACCGCCTTTCTTGGGCCACACAGTACCTGAATTAATTGCAACAGGCTGACATTTAATATTCAATTCATTGTAAATTCTACCAACTCCTTTTTTAAATGGAATTCTTTCATCTGGCAAAACCCTTGTTCCTTGTGGAAATATTATTATTGGTCTATTTGATTTTTCCGATGCCGTTTTAATTTTATCTAGTAGTCCTAAATTATCTTTCGATATTTTATTCCTATTAACAGAAATTGATCCAATTTTACTAAGATACCATCCAAATACTGGAATTTTTAATAATTCATACTTGAGTATAAATTTTGGCGAATTAAAAATTGTTTGCAAAAAAAATGTTTCAAACATTGATTGATGTGATGAAGCGATGAAAAATTTAGTATTTTTGATAATATTTTCTTTACCCTTAATTTCTAATTTTGTGTTTAAAAATATCTTTAAGCAAAATACAGACCAATAACCAAATATCTTTCCTCCAAAGAGAACTATTTTATTTGGTAATAGTAAGGATGGCAGAAATAGAATTGAAATAAATATAATACCAAGAAAGAAAAAAAATAAAAAAAATGTATTTCGTATCATTTTAATCAAAAATTAGATTATATTCTCTAATCTTTGTCGTTTTTTTAATACTTTAATTTTTGATTTGTTTATTAAAATTTCTGGAGATTTAGGTCTTAAGTTATAATTTGAACTTAAAGAAGATCCATAAGCACCAACATCACATAAGAATACTAAATCACCTTCTTTCAATTTTTGAAAATTTTTTGAAGATAAAAATTTATCAGTAGACTCGCAAATTGGACCCACAAATTCATAGTTTTTCTTTGATTTAAGTTTGTTTTTTTTTACAGGTAATATTTGATGTTCTGCGCCATATAAAGCAGGTCTCATCATATCATTCATTGCTGCATCTAATATTACAAATACTTTAGAGTTATTATCTTTTAGGTAAATTATTTTAGATACTAATAAAGCAGTATCACCAATTATAGATCTACCAGGTTCAAATATTATTTTTGAGGCATGTTTTTTTTTAAATTTTTCTATGGCGTTACTATATTTATTGTAATTTAATTTGTTTTGTTTCTTTCCGTAGGAAATACCCATGCCCCCACCTAGATCAACATACTCGAATTTAAATTTTAATTTATCTATTATTTTATCTACTGCTGCTAACATTTTTTCATAAGGTTTATGATTAGTAATTTGACTACCTATGTGGACACTTAAACATTTTACTTTCAAAAATTTAGATTTTTTCAATCTAGAAACTAGCTTAATAAACGTTTTTTCATCTACACCGAATTTATTATCTTTTTTTCCAGTTGATATTTGTTTTAAGGTTTTTGCGTCTGTATTTGGATTTAATCTTATTCCAATATCAACAGTAGAATTTTTTTTTTTCGCAATTTTTTCAATTATGTTAATTTCACTTTCTGACTCTGAATTAATAAGTAAAATTTTTTTGTTTATTGCATATAGTAATTCGCTCTCTGTCTTTCCAACACCAGAAAAAACAATTTTTTTTGGACTAATGCCTGCTTTGATTGCTAACATTAATTCTCCTTTAGAAACAACGTCAGCTCCAAGTCCCAAATTTTTTATTTCTCTTATTAAATTTAAGTTTGTGTTAGATTTAATTGCAAAACAAACAAGAGGAGAAAATTTACCAAATTTCGAATTAAAGTTTTGGATATTTTTTTTTATTTTTTCGTATGAATAGCAATAAAAAGGTGTAGAGAATTTTTTAGCTAGCCTCTGTAAACTGACATTTTCAATAAAATAATTATTATTTATATATCTCATTATAATTTTTTAGTAATCATTTTAAGATCTTTTGCCTGATACTCTGGATCTCCCTTTCTACCGCAAGCGGTGAAAATTACTAAACACATTAAAATTATAATTATTTTATTTTTCATTACTTTTTTTATAACTTCTTATCATTTTCTTTATGTTACCAAAAGATGTTCCGCCAAAAGAAGATTTAGAGTTTACAGAAAAATTAAGGTCAAATATTTTAAGAACATCATTAGTAAGTTTTGGTTCTATTGTCTTTATTTCATCTAAGGTAAGCTGATCTAAAGATTTATTATTTTTTTCAGCTAAATTGATTATTTTTGCTGTTTGTAAGTAGGATTTTCTAAAGGGATAATTTAATTCTCTAACCATATAGTCAGCTAAATCTGTAGCAGTAATAAATCCTGTTTTAGCTAATTCGAGCATATTTTTCTTATTAACTGTAAAATTTTTTAAAATATCATTTAGTAAATTTAATGAAATTTTAAGCTGGTCATAAGATTTAAATACTAATTCTTTATCGTCTTGAAGATCTTTGAAGTAAGATAAAGGAAGACCTTTAAGTATTGTTAACATTGAAAAAAGATTTCCAAAGGAAGATCCTGTTTTACCTCTTAAATATTCAAGTGGGTCTGGATTCTTTTTTTGAGGCATAATAGATGAGCCTGTAACTATTTTATCATTCAAATTTATTAACTGATATCCATCAGAGTTCCAGATAATAAATTCTTCTGCAATTCTTGAAATATGAATTGAGCAAGTAGAACAAGCGTAAAGAAAATCAATTACAAAATCTCTATCTGAAACTGTATCTATAGAATTATTAGTTGGTCTTACAAATTTAAGTTTTTTTGTTGTATAATTTCTATCTATATTGAATGTCGTTCCTGTTAAAGCAGCCACACCTAGTGGATTTTCATTAAGACTCTCTAAGTTATTTTTAAATCTTTTTTTGTCTCTATTAAACATTTCAACATATGCCATAAGATAATGTGCAAAAGAAACAGCCTGAGCATTCTTCAAATGAGTAAAACCCGGCATAACTGTTTTGATATTTTTGTCAGCAACTTTTAAAATCGTATTAATTAAATTATTTAAATTTTTAATTGTATCATTTGTAGATTTTTTTAACCAAATTTTAAAATCAGTTATGACCTGATCGTTTCTAGATCTAGCAGTATGGATAAAACCAGCATCCTCGCCAATTAAATCAGTTAATCTTTTTTCAATATTCATATGAATATCTTCTAAATTTCTATCATAAGGGAATTTTTTTTTTATTATTTCATTTTTAATTCTATTCAATCCCCAAATAATTTTATTTTTAATTTTAAAATTAATAATTTTTTGTTTGAAGAGCATTTCAACATGTGCAGTTGATGCAACTATATCTTCATTAAACAATCTTTTGTCCACTTCTAGCGAACTACCTACTTTTTTAAAAATATTTGAGGAACTTTTTTTTATTCTAGTACCCCAAATTGGTTGATTGTTTTTATTTTTAGCCATGATAATTAATTATACTTATTTAAATGAATTTCAAAAACTTATATTATTTCATTACCTTTTTATACTTAATATCATCAACTATTTCTTATTCAACAGAACAGCCTGATATAAAAAATTTAGTAATTCATAAAGAGAAAAAAAAAATAGAAGATGTTTATTTTTTTGACTCAAAAAATAGTAGAAAAACTATTGAGGATTATAAAAATAATATTAGTTTAATCAACTTTTGGGCAACATGGTGTGCGCCATGTAAGGAGGAAATGCCATCTCTAAACGAAATTAAAAATATTATTGAATTCAAAGATATAAATATTATTCCAATTAATATTGGTGAGGAAGAAATTGAAAAATCAAAAAAATTTTTTGAAGAACTTAAAATAAATAATCTTGAAATTTTTTCTGGTCCTAGTGGTGATTTAGCAAAAAAATTTAAATTAAGGGGTGTGCCAACCACTGTAATTTTGGATAAACAGGGGTATGAAGTATCAAGAATTATTGGTTCTATTGATTTTAAAGATGAAAAATTCTTAAATTGGTTAAGAAATATTATTAATTCTTAAAAAAATAAGCCAATCCAACAAGTACAATAATCGCAACAAACTGAAGAAGGACCCTAAGTTGCATGAGTTTGTTAGAATATTTTTTGTCTTCATTGCCTTTAAATAAAGTTTTAATTCCTAAAATTAATACAACTGCGACTGCTATTAATAAGACAACTGCTACAATTTTAACTATTATTTCTGAAACCATGAATTGATTGTAGTTTCTTTTTGAAATAAGAAAACATATTTAATTGTCTATGACATTTTGCCTTAATACAACAATTGTAAAACCTGAAAAGGATGAGGAAATAAAGAATGCTATTATTCTTCTTCACGGATACGGTGGAGATGGGAAGGATATAAGCATGCTGACATTGAACTGGAAAAGATTTTTAAAAAATACAATATTTTTATGTCCTGATGGACACGAGCAATGTGCAATAAACCCTGGTGGATACCAGTGGTTTGATTTAACTAAAGACGATAATGAATATATTTTACAAGAAGCTAAAAAAGCAGAAATCAAATTAAAAACTTATATCGAAGAAGTCAAAGAGACTTATAAGTTAAACAATTCTCAAATTTGTTTGTCTGGTTTTAGCCAAGGATGCATGATGTCATTAAACGTTGGCTTAACTTCTGATGAAAGATTTAATTGTATAGTTGGTTTTTCTGGAAAGATTATAGATAAGAACGATCTTTCTTCAAGACTTAAATCGAAATCAGAAATACTTCTTATTCATGGTAGTTTAGACGATATTGTTTCACCAAATTATTTATTAGATGCAAAAGATTTTTTGTTAAGAAATAAAATAAATATTGAGACATTAATGATCGAAAATTGCGCACATCACATTCCCATAGAAGCATCAAGTGCGGCATTAAATTTTATAAAAAAAAATTTAATTAATTAATAAATTTTTTTTTAAAGATGCTACATTGAAAAATAAATTTAAATAAGGTAAAGTTTTGTTATGATTGTTACATCAGATCAAAATCTTTCTTTAGAAAAGTGTCCAGCTTTAGTTTTAAACGCAGATTATAGACCTTTAAGCTATTATCCCTTATCTCTGTGGAGTTGGCAGGATTCTATTAAATCTGTTTTTTTAGATAGAGTTTCTATTGTAAGTTATTACGATCGAACAATTAGAAGTCCTTCTTATAGTATGAAGCTTCCAAGTGTTATAGCTTTAAAATCATTTATAAAGCCTCAGGCGAACCCAAATTTTACAAGATTTAATGTGTTCTTAAGAGACAAGTTTAGCTGTCAATATTGTGGTAGCAACGATGAATTAACTTTTGATCATTTATTACCTAGATCAAAAGGAGGAAAAACAGATTGGAATAATGTAGTTACCGCGTGCTCCTCGTGTAATGTAAAAAAAGGGGGTAGATTATTAAAACATTCCGGAATGTCTTTATTTCAATGGCCCTACGAACCTACTACAGAAGATCTCCATAAAAATGGCAAAAATTTTCCACCAAATTTTCTGCATAAGAGCTGGATGGATTATCTATATTGGGATGTTGAATTAGAGCCTTAATCAAACTCTCTCAGAAATTTTTATTGCTGCCTTAGAACCAGTTTTAATTATTTTATCTAAAATAGAATATAATCCTTTTTTTGTTGCACCTTTTTCATATGCAATATCTTTATGATGTAATTCATCTTCCCTAAATTCTATGATTTTATTTTTTAGATCTTTTTCATCTGAACCAAGCTGTTCAATTTGACTTTTGTAATGCTCATCAATAACTTCCTCAACTGAGGCTGTGCACAACATTGCCGCTTCTTTGCCTAATATTGTTGAGCCAAATCCAAGTCCAACACCTAAAAGATCCCATAATGGCAACAACTTAGTGGGTTTTATTTTTCTTTTTTTTATTTCTTCTTCAAAATAATTTTTATGTTTTATTTCATGAATTTTCATTTCTTCTATTGTTTTTTCTAAATTTGAGTTTTTACATATAGTTTTAAGCGCAAGGAGTTGACCTTCGTAAATTTTTACAGCCCCTCTCTCACCTGCATGATCTACTCGAATAAATTGCTCAATTTTTTTTGAATTAGTTTTTTTCATAAACAAGTGTTCTTACAGAATAAATTATTAAAATTAAAGATGACAAAAAGTTAATACCAGCCAATGAAATTCCAAATATAGTATAGGTTATATCTTTGCAGCTTGGTAAGGTACTTTTTAAACTATCAAGAAGATCTAATTTGTTAGTAATATTTAAAGAGTTATTGCTGCATCCTTTAAATTCCTCAAAAATACTATTTTCAATTCCATAATGGTATCCAGAAATAATAAAGCTGAATGCAAAGGTTGTAATAAGTATTGCCAATATTCCATCTTTTTTAGGGAAGTTATATCCCACAAAACTTACAAAGATTGCAAAAATAAAAGGAACTCTTTGATAGAGGCAAAGTTTACAAGGCTCAAAATTTAAATAGTATTCAATATATAATGCGTAACCTATTGCAAAAATAGCATAAACTAAAACAAATAAATATAAATTTTTCCTGGTCAAAAAAATATTCATTAATTAATAAAATTTTTTAAAAAACTATAAATCAAAAATGCAAAAATTATTAATATAATAGAAGCTATTATCGAAACTTTTAATAGTTTTTTTTCAATAATTTTTTTCATTGCTGCACCAAAATTACCAATTAAAAAAGCGATTAAAAAAAATCTTGAACCTCTTGTTAAAAAAGAAATTATAATAAAGTAAATTAGATTGAAATGGACAAATCCACTAGTTATCGTCAAAAGTTTAAATGGAATTGGGGTAAACCCAGCAATTGCTAGTAGAGTCATCCAGGCAATAACCCCTCCATCACTTGAAACTTTATCTTTAAGAAAAGAAGCATTGTCTACACCATATAATTCAAATATTTTAAGCCCTATTTCATTAAAAAAAACATATCCAATTAGATATCCAAGACATGCGCCTAAAACAGACGATATCGTAGCTATTAAAGCTATCCTATACCATTCTTGTCTTTTAGCTATTGTCATTGGAATAATCAAAACATCTGGTGGGATCGGAAAAATAAAACTCTCAATGAAAGATATAATTGCAAGAAAAAATTTTGAACTTTTATGTGCAGCTAGTTCTAATGATTTTCTGTAGAGCTCTTTAAACATATTTTCTTTTATTATAATCCATGTTTTAATACTATTAATAAATTCTATGTATTATTTTTTCTATGGGCGAATGGCGGAACTGGTAGACGCGTTGGACTCAAAATCCAATAGTAGCAATACTGTGAGAGTTCGATTCTCTCTTTGCCCACCATTGAATTATGCAAATTAAAAATCAAAAAAACTTACTGGAACTATTTTTTGAACAATACAAATTACAAAATAAAAATGAAGTTTTTTTACAACCATTAAGAACTGATCAAAAATCTTTTACTTGGGAAGAAACATTTAAATCTATAATCAAATTGTCTGAAGAAATAAAAAAAATTAATAATAATGGGGATAGATGCTTGCTTATATCCGAGAATAGACCAGAGTGGATGATCTCTGATCTTGCAATTATGTTGTCTGGATCAATAACAGTTCCTGCTTATACTACCTATATTGAAAAAGATTATGAATATATTATTCAAGATTGCACTCCAAAAG
>WTIW01000029.1:17526-20336 GCA_011526385.1 Pelagibacteraceae bacterium
ACTACCTATATTGAAAAAGATTATGAATATATTATTCAAGATTGCACTCCAAAAGTATTAATTATTTCAAATAAAGATCAATTTTCAAAGGTTAAAAATATTATAAATGAAAAAAGCTCAATTAAAAAAATAATTTCCTTTGAGGATCTAGAATTAAGTAATGATATTTACAAAAATTTTAAAGATATAATATCTAATATAAATAATCTTAAACTAGAAGTACCTGACATTAAAATATCTAGAAAAGATCCGGCATGCATTATTTATACTTCGGGAACACAAGGAAATCCAAAAGGTGTAATCTTAAGTCATGGAGGAATTTTAAATAATTGTGAAGGAGCTATTACTATATTAAATCCAATAATATCAAAAAAACCTAAATTCCTAACATGGCTGCCATTATCTCATTCTTATGAGCACGCTGTTCAATTTGTTCAAATAAGTGTTGCAGCAAAAGTTTTCTATGCAGAAAGTATTGAAAAGCTTGTAAAGAATATGAATGATTGTGGTCCAGAAATAATGACAGCCGTTCCCAGATTTTATCAAAACTTATACCAAAAAATTAATGCCTCTTTTAATAAAGCTACGGGTTTTAAAAAAACTTTAATTCATAAAATGATAAAATTAGGTTCAAAAAAAATAAATAAGGAAAGATTATCATTTCTTGAAAAAATTTATGACAGTATCCTTGAGAAATTAGTTAGAGGTAAAATAAAAGCACAATTTGGTGGAAAACTTAAAGCATTTGTTTCAGGCGGTGGACCTTTAGACAAAGAAGTTGGAACTTTTTTAAATGCTATAGGATTGCCAACTTTGCAGGGGTATGGTTTAACCGAAACATCTCCAGTTGTAAGTTGTAATCCTATAGATGACATTAGAGTTGAAACAGTTGGCCCACCCTTCAAAGGAAATCAGGTAAAATTAGCAGATGATGGTGAAATTTTAGTTAAGGGGGAAAACGTGATGCTTGGATATTGGAATAAACAAGAGGAAACAGAAAAAGTTTTGAAAGATGGATGGTTGTATACAGGAGATATTGGTTCCTTTGATGGAGAATACTTAAAGATTACTGATAGGAAAAAAGATATTTTAGTTACACCAGGAGGGGACAACATTTCTCCTTTAAAAATAGAAAATGAATTAGTTAATTCAGAGTTTATTGATCAAGCTTTAGTATATGGAGATAATAAACCATACTTAGTATCAATGATTGTACTTAGTGATGATAAAAAAAATTCAACAAAAGAAGAAATACAAAGTGAAATTGAAAAAGTTAATAAAAATTTAACAAAAATAGAAAAAATTAAAAAATTTTTTATATCTGATGAAAAATTTTCAATTGAAAATGGAATGGTTACACCAACTATGAAATTAAAAAGATATAAAATTATTCAAAAATATAAAAATAATTTTGAAAATCTTTATTAATTAAATAAAATTAAACTGTTTATTAATCGCAGTTTACTTAACTTTTTTTTACAAAATAATTGTACAAAATTTTTTAATTTAAAATTTTTTTTCAAAAAAAATAAAGATTTGACATAACTATTCAAAAAAAATAAAAAAAGGTAACTAAACGAATCAAAAAGATTCGTAAAAAAAAAGGGAGCTAAAGATGGCTAAAAGAAGAAAAAAAGCTGCTAAAAAGAAAACTAAGAAAAAAGCTAAGAAAAAAGCTAAGAAGAAAAGAAGAAAATAGTTTAGTATTCTTTTTAATTGATTACGCTTCTCATGGCGCTTGCGTGGGAAGCGTTTTTTTTTATTCGGTTTCTAGACTTTCTTCTGGAAGATCTTCAGTAGGCGCTTTAGCTTCAACTGCTTTTTGAATTTGCTTTTCAAGATTTCTTTTTAAAGCTTTATCTAGTTTTTTTTGAGTATCTTCAAGGTTAGTGCCCATTACTATTTGAAATTCTGTTAATAATCTATCGTAAGCTTTTTCAAATAGTTGTCTTTCACTGTATGATTGATCTATCATTAGATCATCACCCTTATTTAAATCTCTAACTACTTCTGCAAGCTCATAAATTTTACCTGAAGAGATTTTTGCTTCATATTCTTGTGCTCTTCTACTCCACATTGATCTCTTAATTTTAGGTTTACTTTTTAGAATACTAATACATTTGTTTACTTGATTGATTGTTGCAAGAGGTCGTAGATGTGATTGTTTATTTACTGGAACCATGCCGTTCGCTTTATCTTTTTCAAATTTAAGCACATATGTTTCAACATCTATTCCACCAATGTTGATTTTTTTAAATTCAGTTATTTGACCTACACCATGTTTTGGATAAACAACATAATCTTTAACTTTATATTCTCTTTTTTCTGTTTCTTGTTTTTTTACTTTTTTTATTTCTGGCTTTTGTTCGTTATTTTTTGAAATTCTTAAATTGTCAGTTTTTGTCTCTACTTTTTCAGTTTTTTGTGGTTTAGATATTTTTTTTACTGTTTTTTTTATTTTTGTAACTTTAGCCACTTTCTTTGACTTTAAAACTTTTGGAGTTTTTTTAGCTTTAACAGCTTTTGTTTTTTTTTTTGTAACTTTGTTTTTTTTTGGTTTAGTTTTTTTACTGGATGTTTTCTTTAAAATATTTTTCAAATTTATCATTTTCGTTTTTAAATTTTTCGTGATCCGTAGGAGGATCTTTTTTTTCGTTTATGTTGGGCCAAATTTCAGAATACTTTTTATTTAATTCTAACCATTTTTCACTTCCAGGTTCAGTATCTGAAACTATAGCATCGATAGGACACTCTGGCTCACAAACGCCACAATCTATACACTCATCAGGTTTAATTACAAGCATATTTTT
>WTIW01000089.1 GCA_011526385.1 Pelagibacteraceae bacterium
GCTGTCCAACCATCATTTAAAACTTTAACATCATATTTTCCATCATTAATCATTGGCTCAATTGTAAAAGTCATTCCTGGTCTTAACTCAATACCGGTATTTTTTTTTCCATAATGAAGAATGTTTGGTGGTTCATGGAAGGTATCACTTATTCCGTGTCCACAAAAATCTCTTACTACAGAATAGCCTTTCTCTTCGACGTAAGATTGAATTTCATAACCTATGTCACCTAATTGTTTTCCAGGTTTT
Organism: Pelagibacteraceae bacterium; assembly: GCA_011526385.1. Classification (GTDB taxonomy): domain Bacteria; phylum Pseudomonadota; class Alphaproteobacteria; order Pelagibacterales; family Pelagibacteraceae; genus Pelagibacter. Next base: position 250 of record WTIW01000089.1, read on the forward strand.
AAAATTTCTATTCCTTTCATCATCGACTCGTATGTAGCGTTGATTAAATTATTTGCCTTTACGGATATTTCCCCAATAGAAAACATTCTACTTGTATCACCATAGTATTCATTAACTATTGCTGTAACATCTACGTTGATAGCATCTCCTTCTTTAAGAACTCTATCTGACGGAATACCATGGCAAACAACATGATTTAAAGAAGTGCATAGAGACTTTTTAAATCCTCTATAAAACTGTGGGGCAGAGTAACCTCCGTTATCTCTTATAAATTCATAACCTAATTGATCTATCTTATCTGTTGATACACCTTCTTTTATTTCATCAGTTAGCATATCAAGAGTTTTTGCAGCTAAATTTCCTGCTATTCTCATTTTTTCAAATTTTTCTGAATAATTATTTTGCATCAATAATTTTTATTTTCTTTTCAATTTTAATTTGTTTAGAATTTAATGAGCATCTATAAGCTAGAAACTTTACACCAGCTTTTTTTGCTATGATATAATCTTTAAAATAATTTGGATCAATATCTTTTGCTATTCTAAAATTATTTATACCCTGAATTTGAGTTAAAAATAAGACATAAGGTTTATATCCTTTTTTAATTGAATTAATTAACATTTTTAAATGTTTTGCACCTCTTTCTGTAACAGCATCAGGGAATTCTGCCACATCATCTTCTCTTATCAGGGTAACATTTTTTACTTCAACTAAATTTTTATCACATAAAAAATCAAATCTAGTATCGGATGAAAATTTAAATTCTGGTTTGATATTTTTAATATTTTTAAACTCTTCAATAAGTTTATTTTCTAGACCGTGTTGGACAATTCTGTTTGCCCTGTGGGTGTTAACACCAACTAATCTTTTTTTAACTTTTATTATTTCAAGGGTAAACTTTAATTTTCTAGAAGGATCATTTTGTGGAGATATCCAGACATCATTGCCTTGATCCAAAAGTCCTTTCATTGAACCAGTATTTGGACAATGAGCAGTTACAATTTTATTATTTACTTCTATATCTGCAAAAAATCTTTTATACCTTTTGACTAATTTGCCTTTAACTAGTGTATTGGTAAAATTCATTACACATTATTTATATTTGTAAATGACTGATAAAAAAGAAATAAATGCTGGAATTTTAATAATTGGTAACGAGGTTCTTTCTGGAAGAACTAAAGATGTAAATACCAGCACACTTGCTACTTGGTTGAGTTCACTAGGTATAAAAGTAAACGAAGTAAGGGTTATACCTGATATTGAAAAAACTATTATTGATACCGTTAATGAATTGAGAAAAAAATATACATATATTTTTACAACTGGAGGTATAGGACCAACTCATGATGATATTACAGCAGAATCAATCTCAAAAGCTTTTGGAATTGAATATAACTTTCACAAAGAAGCATTCAAAATATTAGAAAGTTATTACAAGCCAGGAGAATTTAATGAAGGAAGGCAAAAGATGGCAAAGATGCCGGTTACTTCAAATTTAATATTAAATCCAACTAGTGGCGCTCCAGGCTTTTATGTTGAAAATGTATTTTGTCTTCCTGGCGTTCCATCCATTTTAAAATCTATGATTGGTGGACTAGAAAATATTTTAGTTGGAGGGGATCCTATTTTAAGTTCAACTATTAATTTGAGAACAGTTGAAAGTGAAATTGCAAAATCCTTAACGGAGGTACAAAATAATAACATAGATGTAGATATTGGAAGTTATCCATTTTTTAAAGCAGGTAAACTGGGGGTTTCGATTGTATTGAGATCTACTGATCAAAATAAGATTGATAAATGTAATTCTGAAATACTAAAATTTGTTAGTGAAAAAAAAATAGAAATAGTTGAAAGAGACTAATGTTATATTTTGCTTACGGAAGTAACCTAAATCATTTTCAAATGAAAAGAAGATGTAAGGATAGTATTTTTTTAAAAAAATATGAATTAAAGGGATATAGACTTAATTTTAGAAGCAAATATAGAGCAGCAGATATTGAAAAAAAAAATAATTCAATAGTTCCCGGTGCTTTGTTTGAAATTTCAAAAAGCGATGAAAAAAAATTAGATGTCTATGAAGATTTTCCTATTCTATATAAAAAAATGTATTTTTCTTACTATAATAAGAAAGTAATGACTTACATTATGCCAAATAAAACAGAATTTAGATATCCAACTGAAAGATACCTAAATGTAATTAAGCGTGGCTATAAAGATTGCAAACTCAACAAATCTTATTTGATTAAAGCTTTAAATCCTAACAAGTAAATGTCTAAAAGATCTGAAAATTTCGTAAAAGGATTTTATGATGTTTTACCTTTGCTTTTACCAGTTGTTCCTTTTGGAATAATATTTGGAGCCATTGGTGTAGAGTTAGGATTTGGACCTTATGTAACTTATGCAACTTCTATAATTATTTTTAGTGGCGCAAGCCAGATTGTATTTTTTCAATTATTATCTAATGGAGCATCATCACTTGTAGCAATTACCTCTTCCTCTGTAATCAGTACTAGACATTTGTTATATGGGGCGGTTGTTGCACAATATTTATCAAAATTATCAATTACGTGGAAAATATTTATTTCATATTTGCTAACGGACCAAGCTTTTGCAGTATCTCAAGAATACTTTAAAAAAAATAAAGATGATGATTTTAAACATTATCATTTGTTAGGTTCAGGTTTAACACTATGGATTATTTGGCAAATAACTACGATAATTGGAATATTGTTGGGCTCTATTGTTCCAGATGAATTAGGATTAACTTTTACAATACCACTTACATTTTTAGCACTATTGATAAATTATTTTAGAAAACTAGATCATTTATTTGTAATATTTTTATCAGGCTTTTTGTCTATAATTTTTTACAATGCGCCGTTTAAATCATACATAATATTATCAAGTTTAATCTCATTAATTGCTATTTATTTATTTTACAAATTAAGGAAAAAAGCATGAGTATTTGGATATCAATGATTATCGCTGGTATAATTAATTATCTGACAAGATTAGGATCAGTACTTTTAATCAAACCTGAAAAATTATCTGAAAATACAAAATTAATTCTTAGTTTTGTACCATCTGCTGTATTTCCAGCAATTATATTTCCTGCTGTTTTCTTAAATGAAACAAATACACTTGTCTCAATCAATGATCCAAAAATAGCAGGGTTTATTGTTGCAATAATTGTAGGCTACTTGTCAAAAAATATAATCACAACAATTATTGCTGGACTTATTTCTTATTGGTTAGTTATATTTTTATTTTAAAAAATGTATCTACACTCAAAATTACAAACAAGATCAGAACCTATTAGAGTAGCTTTTATAGGTTGTGGAAAGTTTGTATCAATGTTTTTAGCTCAATATAATCAGCTTGAGAAAATTGTTATTGATACAATAATTGATATTAATGAAGACCAAGCAAAAAAGAATTGCTTAAATAGCGGTTTAACCAAAGATACAATTTCGAATATAAATTTTGTTAATTCTTTAGATCAAGCACTAGATAGAAATATTGAAATCTTTATAGAAGCAACAGGTAATCCTATAATTGGCACAGTTCATGCAAAAAAAATTATAGATAAAAAAAAACATATAATACTTGTTAACGTTGAAGCTGATATAACATGTGGGAAATACTTATCTGATTTAGCGTTCAAAAATAATGTTGTATGTTCAATGGCTTATGGAGACCAGCCGTCATTAATTTTAGAACAAATTGAATGGGCTAGATTAAATGGATTTGAAGTTACTTGTGCAGGAAAAGGTACTAAATATCATCCAAGTTTTGAATATTCTACACCAGATACTGTTTGGGGACATTATGGTTTAACTAAAGAAAGAGCAGAAAATGAATCTGGCATGAATCCAAAGATGTTTAATAGTTTTTTATGTGGAGATAAATCAGCAATTGAAATGTGCGCTGTTAGCAATGCAGCAGATTTAAAATGTCCAGATAACGGTTTAACTTTCCCAGCTATTGGTGTTTATGATATTGCAAAAACAATGATCCCAAAATCAGAGGGTGGAGTTATTGATTATGATGGTCAGGTAGAGGTGATATCAAGTATTGACTTAGATAAAAAAGATGTACCTCACGATTTAAGGTGGGGGGTTTATATAGTTTTGAAAGCTCAAAACGAATATGTAAAGAATTGCTTTAAAGACTACGGAATGGTTACAGATCCATCAGGAAATTATTCAGCTATATGGAGACCATATCATTATGTTGGTTTAGAATTAGCTCAATCAATTTACTCAGTTGCCCTAGATAATAAAGCAACAGGTTTTACTAAAAATTATAATGCTGATGTTGCAGCCATTGCTAAAAAAGATTTAAAAATTGGTGATAAGCTTGATGGGGAAGGTGGGTTTTGTGCACGAGGCAGATTAATTACATCTCAAAAATCAAAAAAAGAAAATATATTACCTCTTGGTCTAAGCGATAATGCGATTGTTAAAAAAAATATTAATAAAGACGAATTAATCAAATTGTCAGATGTTGAGTTAAATTTACCTAAAGAGGTAATTGATGCTAGAGAATATCAATACAATTTAATATAGTTGAGTTATAAAATTTTACATATATAACGATGAACTTTACAGATGCCCTCGTGGTGAAATTGGTAGACACAAAGGACTTAAAATCCTTGCCCTTTTGGGAGTGCCAGTTCGAGTCTGGCCGAGGGCACCACTAAATGATCAAACCCCACATCCTTTTTGATAAAAATAAATTATCAATTAACATTAAAAATTTTCTTAAAAAAAAATTAGGAAATTATTCAAT
>WTIW01000027.1 GCA_011526385.1 Pelagibacteraceae bacterium
ATGTTTTTTCCATGCAAGCGCTGAATTTAATACCATTGTTAATAATTGTAACCATGACTTTGAATATTTTTTATTTAAATTTACTAAAGATATAGATTTAATTTTTACATCTGGGCTCTCTAACATTTTAGTGATTACAATGTTTAAGCACTTTAAAAATTTAAGGTGAAATTTATCTACTTGTTGAATTTGAATAGCTTTATTTTCTAAAACTGTATTTTTTTTATTTTTACTAATTAGTTTTAAATTAATTAATTTATTATATTTTCTTCTAGCTGTTTCTCTTGGTAAGTTTAATGATTTTGATAAACTATCTATTGTAATTAAACCTGCATTAATACTTTCTAAGTTTAAAAGTTCATCTTTTGATATATCTTTATTTAATGTGTGATAATTCTCTAATGCTTTTTTACTAATAAATACTAATAACAAAAAAGCATCCATATCTCTTAAAAGCGAGTTTTGAAAATTGTATAAAATCTCAGAGATCAGTAGAAAATGATGTCTACTGTATGAGTTTTGATTTTCTCTTATAACTTTTTTTATGTGTCTTGGTTCTAAATTCACTTAAAAATTTATATCTTGGAATTTCTTAATTTCAAGATTTCTAGTCTCCTAGATAATGATGAATTATTAATCTTTTTTGCTGATGTATTCGATGCTCAAATAAATATAAACCTTGCCAAGTTCCAAGCAATAACTCACCCTCTTTAATACTGAGTGATATTTGATTATTTGTTAATGCAGATTTAATGTGAGCAGGCATATCATCTTTACCTTCGGTTGTATGAATATATAATTTTTCATCCATTGGAGCTAATTTGTTAAAATAATTGATTAGATCTGTTTGAACATCTGGATCAGCATTTTCTTGAACAATTAAAGAGGCGCTAGTGTGCTGTATACTTAAATTAAGCATGCCATTTTTAAAGTTATTATTATTAATCCATTCAATAGTATCATTTGTAAATTCATATAACTTTTGACCATTTGTATTTATTTGAAGATTATAAAATTCTTGTTTCATTAATTGTATTCCTTAGATGTTAATTCATATAACCGACTAATTGTACGTTTAAATGGTTTTTCTAACAATCTTGAAGAGGTAAATTCATCTAAGCTTTGATTGCTTGTCACTGCAATTGGAATATTTTTATCATAAATGACATCTAATAAAGTTATAAAGCGCTGCTGTTGATTTGAATTAGTATCATTAAACTGTGGTATTTGATTAATAACAATAAACTTAGAGCTTTTAATTATTTCTAAATAATCTTCTGCACCTAGATTTTGATCACAAAGTTCATTAAAATTAAATCTCATAATTCCTTCATAAAAATTCTCTATTTTAAATTCTCGTCCCTTTACATTAATTGTAATTGGAGAGTGTTTTTTGTCCTTTGTAATAGTTCTAAAAAATTTATTCATTTTGAAATTAGTTTCTTGATTTAAAGGATAAAAATATCTTTGTATTTCACTGTTGTTTGATTTTCTATAATCATCATCAATATTTAATTCATGTTCTATAGATTGTTCCTGCATAATTTTTATGAAAGGTTTAAATTGATCGCGTTGAAGGCCATCTTTATATAAATCTGAAATTTTTGTATTAGAAGTTACAATTATTTTAATGTCTTCTTTAAATATTTGATCAAACAACTTTCCTAAAATCATGGCATCTACAATATTAGTTACTTGAAATTCATCAAAATAAATCAAAGATGCTTTTGATTTTAAGTTTTTAACAAACTGGTTTATTACATTTTCTTCATTTTTATCTTTTCTTTGATGAACAAAATCATGAAAACTCAACATAAACTCATTGAAGTGTTGTCTTATTTTTTTTTCTTCAATTTGATTATAAAAGAAATTTAAAATCATTGTTTTTCCAACTCCTACATCACCAAATAAATAAAAACCTTTTTTTGAAGATTGTTTAGAAAATATTTTTGAGATAAATGATTGAAAATTATTTTGGTAATATTGCTCTAATTTTTTAATAACTGCTATTTGATTTGGATTTACTTCTAGATCTTGATTATTGCAATACGCTATAAATTCAGTTTCAAATGTTTTTGGCATTAATTTTTTTTTGTTTTAAAATCAATACCATATTCTGATCTTGGTCCTTTTCTTAATCCGAAGGGACCTGGAATAAAAATAGTCATTGGTTTTGTTCCTGGTTCAAGATCAACTCTATGAAATGCATTTGCTGATCTAAAACCAATGTAGCCTGGCTTTCGCCAAAACCTTCCTTTCTTTGTGGTTTCCCAATATCCTCCTCTTAAAATAATTGTAATGTATGGACATAAATGATTGTGTACGCCATCACCATGATCATCATCCAGCATCTCATGAATTAAAATATTAAATGGGAACCACTTGGGTCTGTTTCTAAAGATTACGTAATATCTATTCATCCAAGGTTTTGCTTCATTATAATTTGGATGAGAAGGACCTCTATCTAGGACTACTTTTTTTCTCCCTATCTTATCAAGGAACTTTAAAAACATTATTCAACTTTAATAATAGCGTTACTCTTTAACATGTACATACTATCATTAAATACATTGGGTCGTGTAATTTTAGATTTAGAAACTTTATAAAAACCCTCTTGATTTGATGATGCAAGATCTGTTTTAATTAATCTTCCATTATTTAAAGTTGTATAAACTTTATTTTTTGCAACAACAAATCCAGTTGGTTTTATTTGTTTTTTCTTATTCTCTATTTCTTTAAAAATATTTGTAATTCTTAAAACATTTCCAGTTTTATCATCTATGACAAATAAAAAGCCTTCTTCAGATAATGAAAATACATAATTTTCAATCACAGTTGGTCTTAAGTTGGAATTAATAGTTTGTTTCCATTTAATAATCCCTGATCGTGCATCAATTGCAAAAAATTCATTTTTATTATTTGAAAAAAATATTGTGTCATTTGCAAAAATGATATCTGAATTTTCAAGGGTGAATGCATCTTGAAATATAACTGTACTTTGAGTGGGTGTTTGCCAAACAAGGCTTCCATCATTCACATTTAATGCAGTTACATCTCCAATACTATTTATAAAGAAAACAACTTCACCTTTAATGGCTATTGAAAGTTTTTTTTGTGATTTAATAAAAGGATTTTCTGTATCAAAATTCCAAAGTTCTTTTCCATCACTTAAAGAAAAGGCTCTAATAACATTATCAAAATCAACTCCAACTACTCTATTTTTTGTAACTTTTATATTTGAGTTAAATCCTGATTGGCTTTCTTTAGACCAATTAATTTCACCTGTTGAAAGTTTAATTGAATAAACCTTCGATAAAGTATCAAGAATAATAATATCATTTCCGGATTGAGCAAAATATAGAACTGGTTTTAATTTTTTTTCTTTCTTTGTGTAATGATTGATGCTCCAGAATTCTTCAAAATCTTTAGATAATTTGAAAATTTCACCTTTGCCATTAAAAAAAATGATATTATTTGTATCTGTAAATAACAATTCTGGCTGACTAAAGTCAAATTGATCAATTCCTGAAAACTTATATGAAAACGCATTTTCAAAATCTGTTGAATAATTTATGTTACCACTGTTATTTGTATCATTTCCAATAAATGGTTCTCCATTAGTAATTTTAGATAATTGAATATTTAAAGTTGGGTTTAATTCTTGTTCAATTGGTTTAGGCTTTTCAAATAATGTTTTTGTATTTGGATCATCTTCAACAACATCTTTTTTTACCAAACCACAATTTGATAAAAATATAAGTAAGATTAAATATAGAAAAAACTTATTCACTGAAATCTGAACGTAATCTTTTTTGTGCCTCTGTTCTTATTTTTTGACTAGCTCCTTCTAAACTTGCTAATTGTTCAAAAAATTCTTTTGATTTCTGTTTTTGATTATTTGCTAAATAAAACTCTGCCATTAAATATAATGCGTGAGGCTTCCAAATACTCTCAGATTTAATTAGTGGATTTAAAATATCTAACAATTGATTTTCATCTGCAAAATCTGAATTAAATAATCCTTTTTTAAACACATTAAGATTTTTTGCCTCTTTATCTAAGCCACTGTCATTAATAATAATATCAAAGTAACTATTAATTTCTTCTTTTGATGTAATCAGATCATTATCTAATAAGAAATAAAAAGCTAAAGGTGAATATGTATTATCTTTTGCGTTTATGATTTTCTTAAAATCTTCAACAATATCTTTTTGTCCATTGTCATACTTAATCTTAGCTAAGTTATAATCATTAGATAAATTTGCTTTTTGTCTTTTTTGAAACTCCTCGTAACCAAAATATCCACATAACGCTAAAATAATTACAACTAAAATTGAAACTAAAGATTTTTTATTGTTAACAAAAAAGTTTTTAATTTTTTCGTTTCTTGTGTTGGTATTTATAATATCTACTTCTTGATCCATTAAATCATATTCCTTAAAACGTACTGCAAAATGCCACCATTTTTGTAATATTCCAATTCATTTTTAGTGTCTATTCTGCACAACATTTTGATCTTTTTTGTGTCTCCAGATTGATATTTGATCTCTACTTCAACATGATCACCTGGATTAATACCCTTTTCGATATCAATTATTGAAATAAGTTCAGACCCTTTTAAATTTAAATTAGTTCTGTTGGTATTTTCAATAAATTGTAATGGCAAAACTCCCATTCCAATTAAATTTGATCTGTGAATTCTTTCAAAACTTTCTGCAAGAACTGCTTTGACACCTAATAATTTAGTTCCTTTTGCAGCCCAATCTCTTGAAGATCCTGTTCCATATTCTTTTCCACCAATTACAACTAAATCAGTTCCTCTCTTTTTATATTCAACAACTGCATCATAAACTGGCATTACTTTTTCTTCTGGATATAGTTTTGTAAATCCACCCTCTGTTCCAGGAGCCATTTCATTTCTAATTCTTATATTTGCAAATGTTCCTCTCATCATTACTTCAT
>WTIW01000074.1 GCA_011526385.1 Pelagibacteraceae bacterium
AGCTCCTAATGTGTTTAGAGATACTATCAATAAATTTGATTTTAGTTCTTCTATAAAAAAATTATTAAATGGAAACTCTAGCAATGATCTTTTGAAAAGATTTGAAAAATTAAATTCAACAATTAATGTAAATATTGAAGATTTATTTGTAGACCAAAAAAACAATTTATCTTCTTTTGAAGGTAAAATTACCATTGTAAATAATAAAGTTAATTCTGCAAAAATTGAGTCTTTATTAAATAAAGAGAATAATTTTTCTTTAAACATTAATACAAATTCAAAAGACGAGAAAATCACAAACTTATTTATTGAAAATCCTGAGCCGTTTATAAAAAATTATAAATTTATAAAGGGTTTTAATGAAGGGAAACTATCTTATGGGGCTATAGAAAAAAATAACAAAACAAAAGCAAATTTAAAGATTTATGACTTTAAAGTAAAAGAAGTCCCAGTACTTGCAAAGATTTTAACTCTTGCATCGCTTCAAGGAATAGCAGATTTACTTACTGGAGAAGGGATAAGGTTCAATGAATTTGAAATGGATTATGAATCAGAGAAATCATTAACTACCATTAACGAGATGTATGCAATAGGACCAGCAATCTCGATATTAATGGAGGGTTATATAGAAAAAGATAAACTTACAAGTCTGAGAGGAACATTGGTTCCCGCTACCACAATTAACAAAACAATTTCAAAAATACCATTGCTAGGAGATATATTAGTAGGAAAAAAAGTTGGTGAAGGTGTTTTTGGAGTTAGTTTTAAAATAAAAGGACCACCCAAAGATTTAAATACAAGTGTAAACCCAATTAAAACTCTTACACCAAGATTTATTACAAGAACACTTGAGAAGCTTAAAAAAAATTAGTTTACTATTTTAAAGTGTTTTTTCTTACCAATAGATAATTTAATAAATCCTTTTTCTTTAAAAATTTTATTATCTATAATAAATTTTTCATCTAAAACTTTTTCATTATCTATTTTAATTCCATTGTTTTTAATAAGTCTTCTTATTTCACTTTTTGATAAATCGTTGCTTACAAATTCAATTAAATCAATTATACTTTTTCCCAACAATTCTTTATTAATATTAAGACTAGGTAAATTTTCTCCAGAAGAATTTTCTTTAAATGTTGATTTAGCTAAATCTTCTGCTTTTTTTGATTCTTCTTCTCCATGCAACATTTTTGTTGTTTCGTTTGCAAGTAATGTTTTTAATTCATTAATATTTTGATCTTTTATTTCATTTATTTTTTCTAATGATATGTCAGTAAACATTTTTAAAAATTTAATTACATCTCTATCATCAGTATTTCTCCAAAATTGCCAATAATCGAAAGGAGATAGCAAACCCTTATCCAACCAAATAGCTCCACTTTCTGTCTTCCCCATTTTTGCACCTGATGCTAAGGTAATTAGAGGAGTTGTTAAACCAAAAACCTCTTTAGATGAATATCTTTTAATCAAATCTACACCATTTACAATATTACCCCATTGGTCTGAGCCACCAATTTGGAGTAAGCAGTTTTCCTTTTTATTTAATTCTAAAAAATCATAGGCTTGTAAAATCATATAGTTAAATTCCATATAACTTAAAGATTGTTCTCTTTCTAAACGTATTTTAACACTATCGAAACTTAACATTTTATTAATTGTAAAATGTTTTCCAATGTCTCGTAAAAAAGAAATATAATTTAAGTCCTTTAACCAAGTATAGTTATTTACAAAAATAGGGGATGTTTTTTCATCATCTGAACTTAAAAATTTTCTTAAAACTATTTCAATACTTTTAATATTTTTTTCAATTTCATTTTCATCTAATATTTTTCTAGTTTTATCTTTACCTGATGGATCACCTATACGTGTTGTTCCCCCACCCAACAAAACTATAGGCCTGTGTCCATATTTCTGCAATTGTCTCAAACACATTATTTGCAACAGGCTACCAACATGCAAGCTTTGTGCAGTACAATCGAAACCTATATAACCTTTAATTTTTTCTTTACTTAATACATTAGAAAGTTCATTTTCATCAGTACACTGATAAAAAAAACCCCTATCTTTGAATTCTTTTATAAAATCATTCATAAATAATTAATTTCAATATACATATTTATAATTAAATAATAATCAATAATGGATAAAATTATTACCTCTTTAGGTTTGATGAGTGGTACATCTTTAGATGGTATCGATGCTAGTATTATTAAATCTGATGGAAATTCTCATTTAGAAATTTTACTAAACAAATTCTTTCCTTACAGCCACGATTTTAAACAAAAATTAGGTAATTATATTAATAATATCAATAGTCTTAAAGACATAGAAAATAGTAAATCAGAGTATAAAGAACTTGAGAGAGAGATAACTTTATATCATTCACAAATATCAAACGAAATTATATCTGAACAAAATATATCTTTAGACATAGTAGGCTTTCATGGTCAAACAATAATTCATAAACCCAGTGAAAAATATACTATTCAAATGGGAGACCCAAATTTATTATCTCAAATACTTAAAAAAAAAGTTATTTTTAATTTTAGAAAAAATGACATTGAAAATAATGGTGAAGGAGCACCTTTAACTCCTATTTATCATTCTTTAATTGCAAAGAAAATTTATCCAAATAAGCCAAGTATTTTTTTAAATATTGGGGGAATAACTAACTATACTTATTGTGATGGAGATAATTTGAGAGCAAAAGATATTGGCCCAGGAAATGTTTTAATTGATGAATATTTAAAAAAAACAAAAAATCTAGAATTTGATTTGGATGGCAATATTGCCTCACAAGGAAAGGTAAATATGGATATTATTAACCAGTTTATCGAGCATGAAATTTATAATTCTAAAAATAGACATTCTTACGATAGGAGTGAATTTGATTTTAATTTTGTAAAAGGACTAGAATTTGAGGATGCTGTATCAACATTAAATTATTTTACAGCTTTGATAATATCAAATTTTTTAAATGAAAACTTTGATGAAAATATAAACATCATTTTATGTGGAGGGGGAAGAAAAAATAAAACTTTAAGTAAAAATTTAAAAAATCTTACAAAGAAAAATGTTGTTGATATAGATGAATTTAATTTTGATGGAGATTTTATCGAGTCCCAAGCATTTGCTTATTTAGCAATTCGATCTTTTTTTAAAAAAAATATCTCATTTCCACAAACAACAAAGGTTGAAAAACCAATTACTGGTGGAGAAGTATTCGAGAACTTTTAGTAAAGTGCTGTTTCTTTTTTGATATATTTGTTTAAAGATTTTGTAAGAGCCACATCTGCTTTAGAAAAAAAGTGATTTGCTTCAGATATAGAATCAAATTCTACTTTAATTCCTTTTTGCGCACTTAGTCTTTTGTTTAATTCATTAATATGTTCAACTGGTACCAATTCATCTTTTTTTCCATAAATCATTATACCTGATGTAGGACATGGAGATAAAAAAGAAAAGTCATAAACATTCGGTTGAGGTGAGATAGCAACAAATCTATTAATTTCTGGTCTTCTCATTAGTAATTGCATAGCAATAAGTGAGCCAAATGAAAAACCTGATATCCAACACTGCGAGTTATCAAAATTTTCTCTTTCCAGCCAATCTAATGCAGCAGCTGCATCTGCTAATTCACCTTGACCATTATCAAATTCACCATCACTTTTTCCAACACCTCTAAAGTTTACTCTGCAAACAGAAAAATCGTTATCCATAAAAGTTTGAAATGTATCTACAACAACTTTATTATTCATAGTTCCTCCGTACTGTGGATGCGGGTGAAGCACAAGAGCGATAGGAGATGTATTTTTTTTACTCTTATAATATTTGGCTTCCAATCTTCCAGCTGGTCCAGGAATAAAAATTTCTACAATTTTGTTATCTGTTGATGGCATTGATTATTAATCTCAAAAAAAATTTTGTTTTTTCTATCAAAAATGAGCGACAAAATGCAAGTTATTAAATTTTTGTAGAAACTTGACTATTTTAGTCGGGTATATATATAAGCCGCATAATTAAACACAAATATGAAATTATCTAGCAAAGGAAGATATGCTGTTATGGCTTTAGCTGATTTAGCAAAATTTGAACCTAATGAACCTGTATCACTAAGAGACATTTCTTTAAGACAGGGTATATCTTTAGATTATCTTGAGCAATTATTTCTTAAATTAAAGAAAAACAATATCGTAATTAGTGTTAGAGGAAAAAAAGGTGGTTATGTCCTATCAAAAAAAGCAACAGATATAAAAATTTCAGATATTTTTTTTGCAGTACAGGAAAAAGTACAAACAATGGGTTGTGAAAAAGAGTCTAAAAAAGGATGTAATGGTAAAACTGTAAAATGCATCACCCACAACCTTTGGGATGAATTAGAGGAATATATAAATAATTTTTTTAAAAATAAAAGTTTAGAAGATTTAGTTAACCAACCAAAAATAAATAATTAATGAGAGAAAAACAAATAGAAGAACTTAAAGATTATAAGTACGGTTTTACTACTGACATTGAGGAAATAAAAGCACCAAAGGGATTAAATGCCGATGTCATAAAATTTATTTCTAAAATTAAAAAAGAACCTGAATGGATGCTAAATTGGAGATTGAAAGCTTTTGAAAGATTAAAAAATATCAAAGAGCCTAGCTGGCAAAAACCAAAATATCCTAAGATAGATTATCAAGATTTATATTATTATTCTGCACCAAAAAGCGCATCAGACAAACCAAAGAATTTGGATGAATTAGATCCAAAACTTTTAGAAACTTACCAGAAATTAGGAATACCTCTCCAAGAACAAAAAAGATTAAATGGTATTGCTGTTGATGCAGTATTTGATTCAGTTTCTGTTGCAACAACTTTTAAAGATAAGTTAACTGAAAAAGGGATAATTTTTTGTTCAATGTCAGAAGCTATTCAAAAACATCCTGATTTAGTAAAAAAATATTTAGGA
>WTIW01000115.1 GCA_011526385.1 Pelagibacteraceae bacterium
AATGCAGCTGATGTTGGAACTCCTTTTGGTGGTTATAGACAATCTGGAAATGGGAGAGAAGGTGGAGTGTGGGGCCTCACAGAATTTCTTGAAGTAAAAAATGTTACCGGTTGGAAGAATTAATACTTTTAAATTCTAGCATATTTTCAAAAGTACAAACAGTAGGATCTTTTAATACTATTTTTGGAATTTTTTTAACAAATTCATCTACTAAATTTTTGTTAACTTTTAATAAATTATTTATTTCTTCTTGAGTAAGTTTTCTCAAAATATAGGCTAGAGTAATATGAAAAGTATATTTTTGATGATTTTTAAATTTTATTTTTAGCAATTTACTTAATTCATCTCGGCAATTTCTCAAAATATTCTCATCTTCTTCTGAGAAAGGTTCTAAAATCATACTGTATCCTCCATAAAATTTTTTTAACTTTAAGTTAACCTTGTTGGGAAGTGAGTAGTTTTGAATTCTCTTGCTTAATTTGGTTGCAATTTCATTGTAATTTAGCTTTTTATTAATGTTTTTTGGCCAGTACTCTGTGTTTTCTGTATTTAAGTTACAACAATCAAATAAAGTCATATGAAAACTACTTCTAGGTAAATAAAAATAAGTCTTTGGTGGATTTAATTTTCTCAACTTATTTTGAAATTTAAATATTTCACTAGATAAATCTGTATCTATTGGAATATTAAAAATAATTGTACAACCAGGGAAAAATAAAGGATTACCTTTTTCATCAAATTTATTTTCAGCCCCTGTTAAACGATAACCCTTAAGCTTATCTTGAAGGAAAATTACTTCATTATTAACAAGATCAACGTCCATTAAAAATAATTAAAACCACTTAATATTTTTTTTGTCACATAATTCTTTGAGCTTAAGTGGATAATCAGTCATGATACCGTCTACCTCATATTCAATCATTTTTAACATATTATACTCATCATTAACGGTCCAAACATTTACTGGAAGATTATAATCGTGTGCGTCTTTTACAGCTTTTTTATTAATATCTTTGTAATAAGGATGCCAAGCACTACCACCTAATTCTTTTATAATTTTAGGAAGATCGTAAACAATTGTAAGAGGAATATGATCTATCCAGGGAGATTTACTATAAATTGTTTTTTTAATCTTCAATCCTTTTTCCTGTTGAAAAGTTAAATAAGCTCTAGAAATTTCAGGACTTTGATTTTTAACTTCTCTTAAAATTCTCCAATCAAAAGATGAAATTATAATTTTGTCCTGTAAATTTGATTTCTTAATTTCATTTAAAACTATTTGAACCATTTCTTTAGGACCAGGTGTGAGATTTTTTTCATCTGGTGTGGATTTAATCTCTAAATTTATAATTGTATCTTGAGATAAATTTTTTGAAGATAATTCAAGTAACTCATCAAGTTTTGGAATTTTTTGATTTTCTAAACTTCTCTGATTAAGAAATCTTCTTCCATATCTTGTTAACTTATTAAGTGAACCAACATCAAATTTTGAAATTTCATTATATGTTAAATCAAAAATTTTAATATTTTCATCTGTAATCCAATCCCCCTCTTCATCTTTAGTAAAACTTGGATCTAATCTAAAATCATGGGTAATAACAGGTATAAGATCTTTTGAAATTAAAATATCAGTTTCGTAGGCGTTAATATTGTTTTCAAATAAATATTTAAAACTATCTAAAGTATTTTCTGGTAGATCGCCTCTAGCTCCTCTGTGACCATAAATTTTTATATGATTTGGTTTTGCTAAGATCAAATTTAGTTTACTCTTTTGCCAGTGCTTTTATCAAAAATATAATATTTATTTTCCTCTATATTTAAACTTAGAGTATCACCTTTTTTGATTGTTTGATTTCCTGGAGATCTGTAACAAAAATCTTTTATATTTTTAATTTGGCCATAAACAAGATTATCTGAACCTAATTGTTCTACTAATTCTACTTTTAAATTTATCAAACCATTTTCAGACTCTATTAAATGCTCTGGTCTTATTCCTAAAGTAACTTCACCATTATAATCGCTGTTTATATTTTTAATTTCAAAATTTTCTGCTGATAAGGTTTTGTTATTTAAATTAGCATCTAAAAAATTCATTTGTGGAGAACCGATAAAACCAGCAACAAATAAAGATTTTGGATTATTATAAATTTCAATAGGAGTTCCAAGTTGTTCAATAATTCCATTATTTATAACAGCCAATCTATCTGCAAGCGTCATAGCCTCGACTTGATCGTGTGTAACAAATATACTTGTTACTCCAACTTTCTGCTGAAGTTTTTTGATTTCAAGTCTCATTTGGATTCTTAGTTTTGCGTCCAAGTTTGAAAGAGGCTCATCAAATAAGAATATTTTAGGGTTTCTAACAATCGCTCTACCCATTGCAACTCTTTGCCTTTGACCACCAGATAACATTGATGGTTTTCTCTGTAAAAAATCTGAAATTTGGAGAAGTTTTGCTGCATCATTAACTTTTTGCTCGATTGTTTCTTTGTCAATTCCTCTGTTTTTTAAACCATAAGCTAGATTATTATAAACATTCATATGTGGATACAATGCATAGTTCTGAAATACCATTGCTACATCTCTTTCAGATGGATCAACTTCATTTATTAATTGTCCATCAAGATTAATATCACCTTCAGTTATGTCCTCTAAACCTGCAACCATTCTTAACAACGTTGATTTTCCACATCCACTGGGCCCTACAAAAACCATAAACTCTCCTTCATCAATACTTAATGAAGTTTCATGTACTGCTTTTGTGCCGTTAGGGTAAATCTTAGTTACATTTTTTAAATCTAAAAAACTCATTTATTTCTCCGTTTGAATTAATCCTTTTATGAACCATTTTTGTAAAAATACCACCACTAATACTGGAGGGATCATAGACAAAATAATATAAGCAAATCTTTCTGCAGTTCTTGGTAGTGCAACTCCTTCATAACTCTCTGTGTAAATAATTTTCATCCCCATTACAACAGTCCAATATTCTTCAGCAGTAGTCATAATCAATGGCCATAAATATTGGCTATATCCATAAACAAACATAAATATAAACATTGCAGCTATCATAGTTTTTGATAGTGGAACTAAGAAATCTATGAAAAAACTCCAACCATTTGCTCCATCTAATTTTGCAGACTCCAAAAGTTCATCAGGAATTGTTTTGTAAAATTGTCTGAAGAAAAAAGTTGCAGTAGCTGAAGCAACTAATGGAAGAATAAGACCTGTGTATGAATTGGTTAAACCTAAATCAGATACAATTTTATAGCTTGGAAATATTCGCACCTCTAAAGGCACAAGTAGAGTAATGAATATTAACCAAAAAATTGGTACTGCTAATTTAAATCTATAATAAACTAAAGCGTATGCAGACATTGCTGAAATAGCTACTTTAAGTGTAGCAATTCCTAAAGCCATTATAAAACTGTTAATAAACATTTTTGCAGCAGTTACTTCCTCAGACCAACCACCTTTTTCATTTAAAACTTCATTATAATTTCTTGAAAATTGTTCACCCAAAGTAAACCTCATACCTTCTGTAAGTATAGATACATTTTCATGGGTGGAACTTGCAAAAGAAATCCAAATTGGCAAAACCATTAACAGAACTCCTATTATTAAAATAATATGTGCAACAATTTGAAGTGGTTTTATTTTCATTTATCTTGAAAAACTCCTTTAATAAAATGTTTTTGTAAAACAATTATAATTAAAATTGGTGGAACCATAGACATCATAACAAACGCAAAACGATGAACGATTGAACCTGACATCATTTTTAATCCCATAACAACAGTCCAGTATTGCTCTGAAGTTGTTACTAATAATGGCCATAGATACTGGTTATAACCAAAAACAAACATGAATATTAACATTGCTACAATCATTGTTTTTGATAATGGAATTAAAAAATCAACAAAAAATCTCCAAGTATTTGCTCCATCAAGCTTTGCTGATTCAAGTAATTCATCTGGAACAGTTTTATAAAACTGTCTGAAAAACAAGGTTGCTATCGCTGAGGCTGAAATAGGCACAATTAATCCAAAATAAGAATTTACTAGATTTAATTCAGCCATTACTGAATAAGTAGGAAAAATTCTTAACTCTAATGGAACTAAGATTGTAACAAATATTAACCAGAACAATAATGTTGCATATTTTGTTCTATAATAAACTAAAGCATATGCAGCCATTAAAGATGTGATAACAGATAATATTGCAACTCCAGTTGCCATTATAAAGCTGTTTAAAAACATTTTTAAAGCGGTTATCTCTTTAAAAAAACCGCCCTGATATAACAAAACTCTCAAATAATTTTCATAGAAGCTGTCTCCTAAAAACATTTGAAGACCCTGAGTACTGATCGTTAAACCAGTATGCGTTGAACTTGCGAAAATCATCCATACAGGAACAATCATAATTAATATTCCTATAAATAAAATAAAATGAGAAAATCCTGATGTAATTAATCTAGTCATTAATTATAATGTATTCTCCCCTCTATGTACCTAAATTGAAAAATTGTAATAACTAATACAATTAACATCATCATTATTGATTGAGCGCCTGCGCTTCCTAAATCTAATCCTCTAAATCCATCCATATAAGCCTTGTAAACTAGAGTTCTTGTTTCACCTGATGGAGCACCGATTGTTGTGGTATCGATAATGCCGAATGTATCAAAAAATGCATAAGTAATATTAATAATTATTAAAAAGAATGTTGTTGGCATTAACAAAGGAAAGGTAATTGTCCAAAATCTTCTAA
>WTIW01000117.1 GCA_011526385.1 Pelagibacteraceae bacterium
AACTTTTATTCTCTAGACCCACATTGAGCATAGTAAAAATTTAAATAAATATAAAACTAAAATAAATTAACTTTTGTGATTTTAAGATTAATAACAGTTTTTTTCATTTTTTTTGCAACTAATATTGCAAATTCAAAACCACTTCCTCCAGGAACTGGAAACAGTGTTCCCGCAAATATTTTATTTCTTGTTGATAAATCCCAAAGTATGTGGGATCCCGCAAGTGGTGATACGAGAAAATATGTAAGACCTTTTATTGATGTTGAGCCAAGAGGAGATGGAAATTATTTTACAATCAGCGTAGATGATAGTGGTTTTGGCTATTGGAATCCAAAATCTGATACATTAGCAACAAATAGTAATGTTTTTGCTGGAAGTATTAATAGAGGTTCAAGAACTTACGGTTATAAAGACGCTAATTTAGACAGACCCATAAACATACAATATCGAAGCAATTTTATTTATATGACTCAAGATAAAACTGTAGAAAAAGCGTCTGGTTACACATTGATGTCTGTAGATATTAGAAAGAAAGATGAAGGTAAAGGTGCTTTCAAATCGTGCAATAAAGGAAAAAAATGTCCATCAATAACTAAATCAATAACTCGTTTTTATACTAAAAAAGTAGCTGGAAACACGCAGGGATTAACAGAACATAAAAAAAATTCAAAAAGAGATACTGGAGGCAACACAGCAATTTATTTTAAAAGCAAACCATCTATGGATATTTATGGAAATAAAATGTGGGTTATCTCAAAAGATACTTGGAGAGTAATCACATTAAATGGACATTTAAGCAGTTCCTCTACTCTTGTTTGCAATGTTGCTAGCGCAATTAGAGATAAATTTGATGATGCAATTGATGTTGTGTCAGAAAGTGGAAGTCTTTATATTTACAGCAAAGATGGAGCTAATGGTTTAATATTAAAGCAACTATTAAGTTCAAATGGTTGTCCAACAGGAAATCTTTATCAAAGTTGGAACAAGACTAGTAACTATGACAAATGCGGATATGGAAAAAGCCAAAGTATTGCTGTAAAAAATAAAATTATTTATACAACAGGTTTTTTAAGTGCAAAAGTCTGTAGATACACACAGTCTGGAACTTCAATTAATTTAACTCATAGCATTGGCAGTAAAAATGCTTACACCCCAAACTCAGTCAGCAATTCAGAAGTTTATTTAGATAAACCAATGGGAATTAAAATTGGTGAAGGAAATGCTAATGAGTTGAATAGAATATATGTAACAAACTTTGGAAGAAATGAAGTCACTATCTTAAGAAATACAAATTTAACATATATTGATCACTTTGGAGACTCAGGTGTATCTTTATGGAAAGGTGCAGAAGATGCAATAACTTTTGTAGCAAAAGACTCATCACTTACTCAGTCAGCAAACTTTGGTCTTGGATTTTGGCAAGGGGGATCAGCAAACTTTAATGGATTTAAGTATAATCAGAATGGAATAGATTATAGCGATCCAATATATGGTGAAAAAAATTATCCAGAAGGAAATATTGCTGTTGGAATAAATCCAAAAGGATCTCAACAAATTTTAGAATTGTATGCAGCAGAAAAAGTAGGATTATACTTTGGAACAAAAGGAACTGGACTTAAAACATTAATGAATAAATATTGGACCTATGACAAAGGCAACCCAATAATTCCGGGTCTTGATTGTCAAGTTAATGCAATGATAATCATTGGTGATGGAAAGTTTGACTCTAATACTCACACTTATCCAGAAAAAGAAGCTGCAGCAAGATTACGATCACAAGGGATTTTAACATTCACAGTTGGATATGGAAAAGCAGTAACTAAAGATAGCTCGGCTAGACGAATGTTTAAAGATATTGCTATTGCAGGAGGAACACACAAAGAATCAGGTGGAGCAGTTACTCAGCAAGGTTTTTTTGCTGCCGAAACACCTGCAGATTTAAAAGCTGTAATTGATCAAATTGTTCAAACCATAGTTGCAAAAACATATTCTTATTCAGCACCTTCAATCTCAAGCGAAATAGCGAGAACTGGACAATTGTTTCAAGGAAAATTTCAAAATAGAAAAAATAAAGAATGGTGGGGCACAATATTAAAAACAGATTTAACAGAAAAAGGTGATGCTCTAGCTTCAAAACAAGTTTGGGATTTAAATGATAAAATCAAACTTCCAGCTCAAAGAAATATATGGACAGCAGTACAAGGAGATACATCGTCAAATAATTTTACAGAAGCAAATGTTGCAACTATAAGCAATTATGCTTTGGCAACTGGAAATCAAGTTAAAGATTATCATCGAAAAACTGTTGGCTCTGATAATTTGACTAGCCTAACAAGATGTAAAAATACAAGTGGTGTATTAGACGGAATAAATGATGAGTATATCGGACTTATTCGGTTTGTAAGAGGAGAAGATTATTTTGATTATGATGGAGACTGTAATTTAAGAGAAACTAGAAAAAGAAAAGATGATAATGGTAATCTTAAAAATGCATATGTTGCTGATATCTATAATTCTGAATTAGCAATTGTTGGTAAACCTTCTGCAAGTATTCAAGCTAAAACTAAAAATACAGAAAGCTATTTTAGACAAAAAAATAATTATGTAACGTTTGCTTCAAATAACATTAATAGAAAAGACATAATTTATGGAGCTGCAAATAATGGAATATTGCATGCGGTTGATGCTGACACTGGAGAAGAGATTTGGGGATTTGTACCTCCTTTGGTTCTTCCAAAGTTACCAAGAGTAATTAACCCAACCCTGAACCAAACCTCTGGCGGTGGAAGCATCCCTTTATTCATGCTGGATGGTTCACCTACTATTCATGATACATACTTTAAACATCCAATTACAAAAAAAGAGGATTGGTATACATTATTAATGATACCGTATGGCAGAGCTAGCGCAGGATTTTCTACAATAGATGTTACAGACCCATACAATCCACTTCATTTATATTCAATCTTAAACGACTCAAACAGTCAAAAAATACTCAGAGTAGATCATCAGAGTAATTTATTTGAATATTCATATCAAACAACAAGAATGAATATCTCAAACTTCAATGAGTCAATAACAGCAAATGCAAATCTGGGAGGATCAACTACTTGCAATGCTTCCGGGACTACTTCTTGTTACTTAAGTAAAACTTGGACTGTTTCTAATACTTTAGATATCACTAAAACTTACAACATTTATGCAAATGGAAGAGATATTACTAATTCTACAACTGCTTCAAATATATCTGGGGCAGTAAGACTTACTTTTAACAAAGAGTATAAATTTGATGCATCAGGAAACACTAATTCCGATAGTATAAATATTGTTCAAATTGGAGAATTAGCGAGCGCAGGAGCTGAATATGATTATAGATATTTAGGCGAAACATGGAGCTCACCTCGAGTGTTTAGAATTCCTAATGAAGGAGCCGGTGATAACGATGTGTTAGATGATGAATATGTTGCGGTATTGACAGGTGGATTTGGTAACTTTTCACCTTCTATTGGATCAAATGTATATGTCATTGATTGGTTAACTGGAAAAGTTAAAAAAGAAATAAAAATAGAGGATAAAGCTTACGATGATAATTCTAGAAATGATATTATTAATTCAATTCCATCATCGCCTGTTGTAATAACTCCAGACGCTTCTCAAGCTAATTTTTCGGGAGCACTTGTGTATGTAAATGATTTAGAGGGAAAAATAACAAAAATTAACTTAACCAATATGAAGCAAACTCCAGAGTATGATCCTTTAACAGGTACATTTACTTCAAATGCTACACCAATTAATCTTTATGATAAGTATACTTTGTTTGACTTGTTAGCCTCAACTGAAATAAATAATATGTATTCGTATCATTCTTTAGATGCCGGTATTGGCGTTAGATCTAAAAGTTTTTGGTTATTTGGTGGAACTGGAGACATAATGAATTTAAATGACCAACAAGTAGAATTTAATAAGGTTCGAAATGTTATGTACGGTATTAAGGATTATTCTTACCCATTTTTTGGAAACAAAAAAGCCAATCAAAATCCAGATAGTTTATTAAGATGTAAAAATACTACAAAAGATCAAGATGGTTCTAATTGTCCAGATATAGGCGATAGAGGATGGTTTATAAATATCGATGATCAAAAAAAAGTTGTTAATGAACCAACTTTAACAGGTAACGTAGTTTATTATCCGGTATTCAAACCACTTAGAGGAGCTAAGTCTTGCGGCGATGGAAAAGCCTACATCTGTTCTGTAGATGCAGATTGTGGAACAAATCTTTCTAAAAAATTAGGAACTAACAAGGGAGCTGAAAGTAATGAGGAATGCTATTATGTTGGATCAGGTGTATTATCTAAAATAGTTGGATTTGGAACTAAACTGTATGCAAATATATCTGGAGAATCTACAAATACTGACAAAGATGATATTGTGGTAATTGATGCAATAGATAATGGATTAATTAATTATAGAACAAGTTGGAGAGAAAATTATTAATCTAATTCTAATATCATTTTTCAAAAAATGACTTTGTTGCCTGCGGATATCCCTTTGTTTAAGATAATTATTCTTTAACAAAGAATACTGTTAACTCTGCAACTTTAATACCAAACTTTGTCATCTTTGCTCTATTGATTGCAACTTTT
>WTIW01000079.1 GCA_011526385.1 Pelagibacteraceae bacterium
GTACTCTGATAAAACTGCTCCATACAAAAGATGTCTTGAATTAATAACACCGACAGATGTTGCTGCTACCAATCCAGACGCACCACCTGATAATAATTGCAAAAAAACAATTTGTGATGCACCACCAAAAATAATAATAGACATCGCATATACTAATAATGGGTCAAATCCTAATTCAACACCGATAGCTCCACAAATTATTCCAAATGGGATCACAGACAACATATGTGGAGAAATATCCAGCATACCCCTAGTAAATAATTGTTTTTTTGTAAGCATTTATTTGGGTTCTATTAAAAACAAACTATGTGATCAATATTTATCGGTCGTTTAATCCCAAATTTTTCATCAATTTCATGTTGGTGGACGTGATGAGAATGAACAAAAACAGGTATTAATAAATCACTGCTAGTTTTTAGAGTATATATAAAATTTGTTCCTCTAAACTTTCTATCTACCACTTCTAATTTTAAATTGCTTTTATCATCATGTTCTAGATCTTCTGGCTGTAACAATAACTGTACTTTAGATCCTTTTGGATAATGTTTTGTAAAATTACCTTTAATTGTACCTAAATCATCATTTTCTAAAGTATTTTCATCTGTAACTTTTGCTGGAATTAATATTCCTCTGTTTAAAAAATTAACTACATCAACAGAATTTGGGAAGTGATAAACATTATAAGGGTCATCAAATTGTTTGAGCTCTCCGTCTAAAATAATTCCACATTTGTTACCTAAATAGAATGCTTCGTAAGAGTCATGAGTAACAATTATTGTTGTAATTTTTAAGTCTTTTAAGATTTGCTTTAACTTTACCTGTATTTCTTCTTTGAAACTTTGATCTATATTTGACAAAGGTTCATCTAACAGTAACAAATCAGGATTTGATAACAAAGATCTAGCTAAAGAGGCTCTTTGAGCTTCTCCAGAGCTAATTTCATGAGGATATTTTTCTAAGATTTTTTCTAAATGTAGAAATTTCACTATTTCTTTAAAGTTTAGACCTTTCTTCTTTTTTTTATTTCTCTCAGCACCAAAATTAATATTTTCCAAAACATTGTAATGAGGAAATAGAGAGTTATCTTGAAAAGCCAAAGATATATTTCTATCCTCAGGTTCAACATGGCTTTCTTTAGATGAAATAATTTTATTTTTTAAAATAATTTTACCAGACTGAATTTTTTCAAGTCCAGCTATTGTTCTTAAAATTGTAGTTTTTCCAATTCCAGAAGGGCCTAGCAAACAAACTATATCTCCTTCATTTTCAATATTAAATGAAACATTGGTTACTTTATTTTTAGAGCTTGCAGCAAAAGTAACATTCTCAATTTCTAAAAAATTATTTCTCATTTTATTTATCTTTAAACATATACTTAGATGTAATTAAAATAAAAATACTTGCAATCATAATAAGTAATAATGAAGGTGCAGCAGCAGCTTCTAGTAAATCTTGTGAAGCAAATATATAGGCCTGGGTAGCAAATGTTTCAAAATTAAAAGGACGCATAATTAATGTAATTGGTAATTCTTTGATTATTTCGATTGATAGCAAAATAGCAATTAATAAGACTGAGTTTTTAAGATAAGGGATATGAATATTTAAAAAAGTTTTTAATTTTGAATAACCTAATAGATATGCACTTTCATCAATTGAATAATTAATTTTTAAATATCCAGATTTAATACCGTTGTTAGCTAAAGAATAAAATCTTACAAAATAAACAATTACTAAACCAATTATAGATCCAATAAAAATTTGTTTTATATCAAAAAAATAAAAAACATTTTCATCAAACCAAGAAATAAAAGTTATGAAGGCTACAGCTAATATTATTCCTGGTATCGCATAACCAGTAATTGAAAAAGTTGTTAATACGTTTAGTAACTTATTTTTGCTAATTCTATTTCCATAATTTGATACGAAAGATAAAAATATTAAAAGAAAGCCTGATAAGAAGACTAACATCAATGTATTTGACAGTAATACTACAATATTCAAATCCATAAAATGCTTTGGAAATTTAATTGTCCAATACAGCATTTGCAAAACTGGAAATATAAAGCTAGCGATAAATACAAATGAACAAAACGTTATTGCCATTAAAGATTTATAACCAGTTAATTTTTTGAGAGTTTTCGTTTTAAAATTTCCTTTAGCAGGCGAATGATACTGTGCTTTTTTTCTAGATATATTCTCTAAAAAAAATAATCCAAATATGAAAATTAAAAGAAAAAAAGATATTCTGTTTGCTAAAGCCAAATCATCAAAAGATATCCACGCATCATAAATTCCAGTAGTTAAAGTCGATATCCCAAAAAAAGATACTGCACCAAAATCTGATAAAGTCTCCATAGCAACTAAAGATAATCCAGCAATAATTGCTGGTCTTGCTGATGGTAAAATAATATTAAAAAATGTTTTTTTTGTTGAAAAACCAAGGTTTTTACCAAGTTCTAGCAAATTTTGAGATTGATAATGAAATGAAGTTCTTGTTAACACGTAAACATAACCAAATAGTGAAAATGAAATTGAAATTATAGCTCCTAGCATTCCATCAAATTTAGGTAAAACAGTATTATAATTTCCATCACCAAATAAGCTTTTCATAATTGAAAAAGCTGTTCCATAATTTTCAAAAAAAGCAGTTAATGAATATGCATAGATATAAGCTGGAACTGCAAAAGATAAAATTAAAACCCATTTAAAAAAATTAACTCCAGGAAATTTATAAAATGAAACTAAATAAGCAGATCCAACACCAATTACAAAAGTTGTAATTAAAACTCCAATTACAAGAATTATTGAATTAGAAATATATTCAAACAAAAATGTATTTTTAACTATTGATAAATACTCACTTGTTGGTTCAAAAAAACTAGTAAATACAGTTACAATTGGTATCGCAACTATAATAGAAATGAGCAAAGAGCTCAAAAACCAAATATTAATTTTATTACCCATTTTTAACGAAGTACTAATGGTATTAAGTAGGGTAATAAACTTTATACCAAAAGTACTTAGTGTTAACCTCTTTTATTTCCAACCAGACATCAACATTACCTCTAGTGCATCAGCCTGATTTTTTTTATAATCTCCAACTTTTGTTTTTAAATCCTGTTTAAAATTTTCACCCATTTTTTTTATAAGAGGGTGTGGTTCAACACCATCTATCATTGGGTATTCAAATGTATTGTTTACTATATGTTGTTGTGCTTCTTTTGTTAAAAGAAATTCTAGTAATTTTTTTGCATTTTCAGGATTAGGAGAATTTTTTAAAATACCTCCACCACTTATATTCATATGTGTCCCTCTATCATTTTGATTTGGGAAATAAGGTAATACCTTTTGAGCAGCTTCTTTTTGATCTTCTCCTTTTTGACCAGATAACATCAAAGCATAGTAGTAAGTATTTGCTATAGCTAAATCAGCTTCACCAGCAGCAACAGCTAAAATTTGAGCTCTATCATTTCCTTTAGGATTTCTTGCAAAATTTGAAACTAATTTTTTTGCCCATTCTAAAGTTTGTTCTTTACCATTATTTTTAATTAATGATGCAACAAGAGATTGATTGTAAATATTATTAGATTTTCTAATTACAATTTTCCCTTTCCATTTTGAATCTGACAAACTTTCATAAGTTATCCCTTTTAAATCTTCTGAACTTACTCTTTCTGGTGAATAATAAATAATTCTTGCTCTTTTAGCGATACCTGTCCAATTATCAGATCTAAAGTTTGCTGGCACTGAAGCTTCAATCTGCGCTGACATAGAGTTCTGAAACATTCCTTTTTCGTCAAATGCACCTAGTCTTCCGGCATCTGCTGTAATATATAAATCAGCTTTAGAGTCTTTTCCTTCTTCAGTAATTCTTTTTTGCAACGCTTTGTCTTTACCTGAAACTACGTTAACTTTTATACCTGTTTTATTAGTAAACTTTTCATACAACTGAATGTCAGAGTCGTAATGTCTTGCACTAAAAACATTTACTTCACCTGCTAAGCTCATTTTGGCAAAGAAAAATAAAATTAATGCTAATAATGTTATTTTTTTCATTTGTATCCTTTTCTTTACCCTAGTTAATTTGCGAATGAGAATTATTCTCAATGCGAATGATTATCAATCGCATATATTGACGCATATATCAATACTTTTTTTACAATTGATAAATGTAGAGTATTTTTATTTCCAGTCGCCGATTTTGCTAAATAAGAAATTTCTAAATGCTTGAACTCTAGCAGTATTTTTTAATGACTGAGGATATACAAAGTGCGCTTCTGTTATAGGCCCTTCTACTTTCGGAAGTACTTTAATTACGTTGTTTGAATTTGTTACTAAATATTCAGGAAGTGCCGCCAATCCTACCCCGGATTCTACAGCTAACAAAAGACCCATTACACTATTTACCTTCATGATTGATTTTCTTTTTTTACCATCATGCATTCCAATTTTTAATGCCCAATCTGGATTATAAACTGGAGAAGGTGCTCCTTTTCCAAACGAAATAAATTTATGTTTATTTAGATCATTTATTGT
>WTIW01000101.1 GCA_011526385.1 Pelagibacteraceae bacterium
GAAATTAATAATCCTGCTGATAAACTCGAAATAGCTGTTAAAGAAAAAACCACTAAATCATTAAATCCTTGAGCTTTAAATTTTTCTTCAGGCTTATAAGTTGTTACTAATAAACTTGTTCCTGATACAAATAAAAAATTCCATCCTATTCCTAAAAAAACTAATCCTAAAAAATAATTTAAATAAGACGGCTCAAAAAAACTCATTAAAATAGTAAAAATATAAAATATGACCCCCGCATACATTATTTTACTATAACCAAATTTTTTTATTAAATTACCAGTAACCAATGATGGTAAAAACATAGCTAAAACGTGAAATTGCATAACTACCCCTAGTTTATCTAAACTTAATTTATTAATAATATGCATGCTAATTGGTGTTGCGGTCATTAAAAAAGCCATAACTACATATGCAAATGATGCAGATGTTATTGCTTGTAAAAACTTTGGTTCTGAAAGAAATTGAATATAGCTTCTTGTTTTGTTGTTTTCTTTTGAAAATGTTAAAACTTCATTTTGGTTTTTAAAAAAAAATAAAAAAAATGCTGGTATTAGAGTTAGTATTGCAAGCATTAAATATGAACCCACATATAAATGATCACTAACATAATTTTTTGTCTGGTTCGCTAAACTAATTCCAATAAAAACAGAAACGATACCAGCCAATAATAAAATAGAAATAGCTTTGGGAGCTTTATCTTTTTCCACACTTTCTGCAGCAGCAAAACGATATTGATGAACAAAAGCCATTCCTGCACCCAATACAAAACATGCAAAACAAAATATAATTAAACTTTCAATAAATATTGAGTAAGCACCAATTAAAGAAGCTAATGAACTTCCTGCAGAAGCAAGCACAAATCCTAATCTTCGCCCGATCAGACTCATAATTTTTGCTGCAAAAATTGTAGATATGGCAATTCCTATTACATAAATAGATGGTGGCAGAGTAGATAAAGACTTAATTGTGGTTAATTGAGAGCCAATGATACCGCTTAAAAAAACAGTTACATTAGCTGCAGTAAAAGCAAATACTTGGCTTGAAACTAGTAAGAAAAGATTTCTATTCACAGAAGTTGTTAAACTCTTTTCTTCCCTTGTACAACTCTATCTAATATTAATGCTACAAATAAAATCGCTACTCCAGCTAAAATACCTTGACCAACATTTGCATATTGTAAAGCTTCCAATACATCTTGACCTAAACCTTTTGCACCAATAAGTGATGCAACAACAACCATTGCTAAACTTAACATTACAGTTTGATTTACTCCTGCTAAAATAGATGGAGTTGCCAAAGGTAGATCAACTTTTCTTAAAAGGTACCATTTAGATGCACCATAAGCTATCGCTGCTTCCCTTATTGTTTCAGGGACACCTCTTAAACCTAATACTGTTAGTCTTACAACTGGAGTACCTCCAAAAATCATTGTAATAATTACGGCAGCAACTTTTCCAGTTCCAAAAAAAGCAATTACTGGTATCATGAATACAAAAGCTGGCATCGTTTGCATAAAATCCATTATTGGACGTATCATTGAATAAAACCTTTGTCTTCTTGCACAAAAAATTCCAAGAGGAATACCAATTACAATGCTTAATACAGCTGCCGTACCAAGTAATGCCAAGGTTGTCATAGCTTTAACCCAGAAACCTAAAAATCCCATATAACATAAAAAACCTGCTGAATATATTGCAGCTCTTGGACCAGCAGCAAGTCCAGTTAAAGTTACTATTGTCGTTATAATTACTATCCAAGGAGTTTTCACAAATAATAATTCTAAAAAATCCAAAACAGATCTAATTCCAATTGTTATTGCTGTAAATAATGCGTCACCTTTTAATACAGCATAATCAAAAATAGTTTCTACCCATTTAATTGATGTTAATCTTATATCTGGATGAGTTGGAAAATTGTCCATAACAGTGATCAAACCAGGGAAACTATAATGAATAACTGAAAAAAACATTATCACAGATGCAAAAACTGTACTCGAAATAAAGTTTTTAGTTTGCATTCCAGGTTTAATTTTTTTGTCAGAAAGCCATTCTGAATATCTTTTTTCTAAAATTGAATTAGCTAGAATTCCTTGAACTATTTTAATTCCAATTAATAAAGATATTCCAAAAATTGTTATCCAAATAGCTGATGCTTCAATTCTTGCAACTTCATCGATGTATCCCTGCATTGCATCTTCTAAAGATTTAATATTTCTTTTATAAACATCAACTTTATCTGGGTTATTTGTAATTGCTGCCTCTAGTTGTTTGTTTCTAAAAGCAATTGTAGATTCTACTTGTTTAATTTTTTCAATTGCGTCTTTCGTTATATTTCCAAACAAGCCTCTAATGATTTGAACTACACAAAATGTTTCAATAATTAAAAATGCTAATGCCCAATTCCATATATTTCTCATTCCAAACCAAATGGGCCCTAAAATTCCTGCAAATAAATTAAATGAGAAAGAAAAAGAAGGTTTACTCCCAATCTTTTGAAATTCTTTTATATAATATTTAGGATTTGATTTTACAAAATCTGTAATTAACTCAGATCTAGTAGGATTATTTATTTTATTATTCTCCATCACTTCCCTCAACCACTGCTCTTAAAAGATCAGATTGTGTAATCACACCAATACTTTTTTGATTATTATTCTTAACAAGTAATGGTTTCTGTTTTGACTTAGAAACCTCAATTAATTTATTTAGTAATTCATACTCATTAACACTTTGTAAGTTCTCTTCTATTTTTCCATTTTTGCTCTCATATTCCTCAATATTTTGCATAATTGTTTTTGCTTGAACCACTTTTAATCTAGAAATTCCTTTTACAAAATCTGCAACATATTCATCTACTGGGTTAACAACTATTTCTTCAGGAGTTCCAATTTGAATTACTTTACCATCTCTCATTATTGCAATTCTATGACCAACACGCACAGCTTCATCTAAATCATGTGTTATAAAAACTGTTGTCTTTTTCATTTGTTTTGAAAGTTTAATAAATTCTGATTGAAGCTGTCTTCTGATTAAAGGGTCTAAGGCACTAAATGGTTCGTCCATCAAAAGAAATTCTGGATCCGCTGCTAACGCCCTTGCTAGTCCTACTCTTTGCTGCATACCTCCAGATAATTCGTGGGCAAATTTATTTCCCCAGCCTTGAAGTTCAACAATTTCTAAAATTTTGTTTGCTGCATCTAGTCTGTCATTTTTACTAACACCTCTAATTTCTAACGGCATAGCTATATTATCAACAACTGATCTATGAGGCATCAACGCAAAATTTTGAAATACCATGCCAATTTTTTTATTTCTTAGTTCTTGTAAGTTTTCACGGTCTAGTTTCATTACATCTTGACCATTTATTAATATTTGTCCTGAGGTAGGTTCCAAAAGTCTATTTATGTGTCTTACAAGTGTTGATTTACCGCTTCCAGAAAGACCCATCACACAAAATATTTCTCCTTGGTTAACGTCAAAAGAAACATTTGAGACACCTATAACCGAATTATATTTTTCTAAAGCTTCAGTTTTTGAAATTCCTTTGTTTTGGATTGCATCTAGAGCTTGTTTTGAAGTATTTCCGAATACTTTCCAAACGTTTTCAATTTTTATTGCTG
The DNA here is from genome assembly GCA_011526385.1 of Pelagibacteraceae bacterium. Taxonomy (GTDB): domain Bacteria; phylum Pseudomonadota; class Alphaproteobacteria; order Pelagibacterales; family Pelagibacteraceae; genus Pelagibacter. The sequence continues at coordinate 3,623 of WTIW01000101.1, forward strand.
AACTATTTGAGTCCATATTTTATTAATTGTATGGAATATACCCGGCAATATTAAATTGCCGAGTATAATTTTTTTAATTTAGATTATAATCCTAACCAACCATCAACTGTTGATTTATTAGCATTCATCCAAGCTCTTGCAACATCAGCTGGATCTTTTTTCTCAACTGAAATTGAGTATGCCATTGATGAAACATCATCAGCAGTTAATTGAAAATTCTTGAAGAATTCTACTATTGCTGGTGATTGACTTTCTAAAGATGTAGCCCATCCAATTTGGATTTGTTTAAGAGCATCTTTTGATGCAACATAAGATTTCTTATACCAATCAGCATCTGCTTTAGGCTGTATCATCTTGTATTTTGCAGGATCGTATTTTGGCTCTTCTAACATAACTACGTCAGCCATTCCCCATATAGCATGAGGTTTATAGCAATAAAATGCATAGCCTTCCCCTTTTTTTATAGAGTCTAGAACTCTAGCATTTTTAACTGCTTCTGCAGCTCTGATTGCTTCAACACCCGCATCATATAAACCATAGTCTCTTAATTTTACTTGATTAACATTTGCAGAAGCCCAGCCATCAGCACCAATCCAAAATTCACCTTTACCATTACCATCGCTATCCATTGCTTTAACAACTTCAGGTCTAGCTAAATCTTCGATTGCAGTAATATTCATTTTTTTTGCAAATTGTTGTGAAACACAATAACCTTGATTTCCTTCGTAAGGTTTGCTGCTTAATTTTAAAGTTCCTTTAGGAACTAAATCATTTGTATAAGCTTCTTGGTTTGGAAGCCAAATATCAGGATGAACATCGATTTCACCTTTTCCTCTATCAATAGCAGCATAAATTGCAGTATTGTTTCC
>WTIW01000051.1 GCA_011526385.1 Pelagibacteraceae bacterium
AAAACTTTCTAAATTATCAAATTCTTTCATAGCGCTTAATAATTCTTTAATATTTTCTAATCTATTTTCGTTTTCTAAATCCTTCTTATTTTTTAGCATCTCACTGTAACCAGACTCGTCTAATACTGTTTGTAAAAGTTTATTATGATTTATATTGTTCTTTAAGTCTGTTCTCCACTTTTCAAGTAAGTTTAATAATGAATTCAAACCTAATTTTGTTTTTGGTTTTATTTTATTTTCTTCAATTAATTTTCTTGCAGCTATTTCTAAAGATACTTTATGATTTTTTGCGAACTCATTGATATTTTTTATTGTAGTATCACCAATTGATCTTTTAGGAACATTGATAATTCTTTCAAATGATAAATCGTCAAATGGTTGATGAATAGTTCTTAAGTATGCTACACAATCTTTAATTTCAGCTCTTTCATAAAATTTTATACCTCCAACAATCCTGTAAGGTAAACCAATTTTTAAAAATCTTTCTTCAAATTCTCGTGTTTGAAATATAGCTCGTACTAAAATAGCAACTTGATTTAAAGAAAATTTTTTCTTTAATTTTTCTATTTCAGTTCCAACCTCTGTTGCTTCATCTTTAACATTTCTAAAACAACTTAAGCTAACTAATTCACCATCATCATGACTCGTAAATAAAGTTTTTCCAACTCTATTTTGATTATTTTCAATTAATTTTGAAGCGACGCTAAGAATATTTTGAGTAGATCTGTAATTTTTCTCTAAACGTATTATTTTAGTATCTGGATATACTTTATCAAATTCCAAAAAATTTTTTATTTCTGCTCCGCGCCAACTATAAATCGACTGATCATCATCTCCAACACAACAGATATTTTTATTAGAACTAGATAAATATCTTAACCATTCACTTTGAATAAAATTTGTATCTTGATATTCATCTACTAAAATATATTTAAATTTTTTTGAGTATAATTCAGATATATCTGCATACTTTTCAAATATTTTTACTGTGTGTAAAATTAGGTCACTAAAATCAGCTGAATTTAGATCAATGAGTTTTTGTTGGTAAATTTTATAAATATTTAAAAAATTTTTTTCTAAAGGATCTCTTCTTTTTAAAATAACATCTTGAGGATAAAAACCTTTATTTTTCCATTTATCAATAATAGCCAATATATATTTTGGAGAGATTTTTTTTATATCTACATTTTCCGCTTTACATATATTTTTAATTAATCTTACTTGGTCATCTTGATCTATAATTGAAAAATTACTTTTCAATCCAACTGCATCTGCATGTTTTCTTAATAACTTTGCACTAATTGAATGGAAAGTTCCAAGCCAAGGTAGGCCAGTAGCTTCTTTTTTTAATAATTTTGACACTCTTAACTGCATTTCTTTTGCAGCTTTGTTTGTAAAAGTGACAGCTAAAATTTGATTTGGAAAAGCCTTATGTTTTCTAATTATATGAGCAATTCTTGAAGTTAGAACTTTAGTTTTTCCAGAGCCAGCACCTGCCACAATCAGCAGTGGGCCATCTAAATGTTCAACAGCCTCTTTTTGATTTTCATTTAAATTATTTAAATATTCTGAATTTAACATCTATTTTTTTATAGTATAAGCCATATTAAGTTTTATGAGGAAAAGAAAAAAAATAGACTCTTCCACAATAGTTTTATCATCAATTATAGTAATTTTTACTATAATCGTTTTTTTATCATTACCAGTTTTATTCAATTATAAAAGTCTACAAAGTGAAATAGAGAAGAAATTTATTTCAGATTTTAAGATTAAATTAAAAATTTTAGACGATATTTCATTTAGAGTTTTTCCAAGACCTCACTTATTAATTCAAAAAGCGAATCTAGATCTAAATACTGAAAATGACAAATCAGCAGTTTTAGAAACTAATAACCTTAAACTTTTTATACCAAGCAATAAAATTTATTCAAAAAAGAATATTATAATTACTGATTTAGAGTTTGGAGATTTAAATTTAAATTTAAACTTAAATGATTTAAAGGACTTTAGGAACCACTTATATTATAAAATTAATAAGCCAATTAAGGTTAAAAATTTAAAAATATTTTTATTAGATAAAACTGAAAGTGCAATTTTAATTTCACCTCTTAAAAAGCTAGAGTACCAAATAAATGAAAAAAATAACTCAAAAGAATTAAAGCTGAAAGGATCAGTATTTGATATTGAATTTAGTTCTGTTTGGAAAAGAAATTATGATAAACCAAAATCAACTATAAATGAAATTAACCTTACTAATCCAAATGTTTTTATAAGAAATTTATTTTCATTTGAAAACAAAAGTAATTTTAATGGTAGTAGTTCAATTGATTTTTTAAATGAGAATATTTCATTTAATTATAAATATCTTAAAGATAAAATAGAAATAAACTCACCTAATGAAAACAATAATCAAAAAATAAGAATTAATTCAAAAATAGAATTAGACCCATTTTATTTTGATGGTGAAATAATATTTGAAGATAAATCATTAACTTTTATTACTGACCATATATTAGATATTATTCTCAATTCCGATAAAGAAATATTAGAGAATTTAAATGGAGACTTAGAATTATCTTTGTTAAAAATTAATAATCCAATAATTGATAAGGGAAAAATATTATTCTCTATAAATGAAGGTAAAATAAATGCTACAAATACTTATGTTGAGATTGATAACTTAGGAATTATTGAAACTGAACATAGTTATATTTTAAAAGAGGGCGATTTATTTTTTCAGACAAAAAATATATTAAATATTAGCAATCAAAAAGAATTTGCAAGAAAATTCCAAGTTAATTTTAAGAAATCAAAAAACTTAAAAAAAATTTATTTTGATCTAGATAGAAATATAGATACAGGAGATATGTTTCTATCTAATGTATATATAGATAATAGAAACTCAAAAAATTTACTTCAAGAAATAATCAAAGTTAATAACATGCAGGTTCTAAAGTCTTTAATGAGAGATGTTTTGCCTTAGTTAGGCTTAGTCATTTTAATTGGATTTACAATCTGGTTATATTCTTTTTCAGATATTAAACCTGTTTTTAAAGTTTCATCTTTAAGTTTAGTTCTATTTTTCAAAGCTTTTTTCGCAATTTTTGCTGCGTTGTCGTAACCAATTTTTGGAGCAAGTGCAGTAACTAGCATTAATGAATTGTCCAAATGTTCTTTAATTTTTGATTTATCAGCTTTTATTCCTTTAACACAGAACAAACTAAAGTTTTTAACACTATCCGAAATGATATCTATTGATTGAAGAACATTATGAGCGATCATAGGTTTGAAGACATTTAGTTCAAAGTGACCATGGGAACCTGCTACCGTTATACCAGTATGATTACCAATAACTTTGGCACAAACCATCGTCACAGCTTCACATTGTGTTGGGTTTACTTTTCCAGGCATAATTGATGATCCTGGCTCATTCTCAGGCAATATTAATTCTCCATATCCTGCTCTTGGCCCAGATCCTAAAAATCTAATATCATTTGAAATTTTCATTAAAGCAATTGCGCATGTATTTAATGCTCCTGAAAAATTCACTATTGCATCGTGAGCAGCTAGTTCAGAAAATTTATTTGGAGCAGGTTTAAATTTTATTTTACAAAATTTACTTATTTCTTTTACGATTTTTTTATCAAAGTTTTTTTTTGTATTAATGCCAGTTCCAACTGCAGTTCCACCTTGAGCTAAATATAAAATATCGTTTAATGAAAATTTAATTCTTTGAATACTTTTTTTTATTTGTTCATGATATCCTGAAAATTCTTGTCCTAAAGTAAGTGGAGTAGCATCTTGCAAATGTGTTCTGCCAATTTTTACAATATTTTTAAATTCCATTGATTTTCTTTTTAATGAATTTTCTAATAATTTTAGACTTGGTAACAATTTGCTTATTGTTTCCATTGCAACTGATATATGCATAGCAGTAGGGAACACATCATTTGTAGATTGTGATTTATTAACATGATCATTAGGGTGAACAGGTTTTTTTGTTCCTTTTTTTCCTTTTAAAATTTCTATAGCTCTATTTGCAATAACTTCATTCACATTCATATTTGTTTGAGTTCCAGAACCAGTTTGCCAAACTTTTAATGGGAAATGATCCTCTAGTTTTCCAGCTATTACTTCATTTGAAGCTTTAATAATTGCATTAGCAATTTTTGGAGAAATCAACTTATCTTTTTTATGTACTTCAGCAGCAGATCTTTTAATTATGGCTATTGATTTAATTATTGAGGGATTAACTAAAATTTTTCCAATATTAAAAAATTTATTAGATCTCTGAGTAGATGCTCCCCA
>WTIW01000031.1 GCA_011526385.1 Pelagibacteraceae bacterium
CTATAAGGATTTTTACCAAGTGGATCTGCCCATTTGTATAAAGGAAATACCCCTAAACTATCAGATACAAATTTAAGCATCTCATTAGATTCGTAAATGGCATTTAAATCAGAATCTTTTTCAAGATCATCTGAATTTATGTAACCACTTTCTCTAAATGAAAAAATTCTTTTTGGATGATCTTTAGATAAGTTTTCATCATCTTTTGAAAAATATGGGTTATGATTATCTTTTGTCCAATGTGTTTTTGGTAGATTTCTCTCCACTTCCTCTTTCATTCTTTTCAATGATTGCTGAAGTACAAAGTTTGGCAATACACAACATCCATCTTTGTCTAAAAGTTTTCTATTGTGTTCTATAAGTTTTTTATACTCAGCAGATTCTGTATTGTTAATTGGATATTCTTTTAAATTTACTATTTCGCTTAAAGCATTCATATTATTTCTCCTTTTAAAAAATTAAATTGTTAAAAAGATTTTTTAATTTTCTAGTTTCGTGGGATGACTGAAATTTATATGATTTTTACAGCTATTTTTTTTTAAAAGTAAATTGAATAGTTTTGAAGATTTTTTATTACTTAATCCTACTCTTGCTAATCTGTGATGGTGCAAAAATAAGTTTAAGTTCATGACTAAACGCTATCATAAATTAAAATAATTTAAAATTAAATTAATCTGCAAGACCATCTGCTCTTGCTACATTTCTTTCGTAATGAATTGGAAGAGCTTTGCCGTAAATTGCTTTTGAATGTTCAGGAGTATTCACTCTTTCAGGGTCTAAAACATAAGCAGGAATACACATATATCTTGATGAATTGCCCTCTACTTTTGTTACTCTATGCAAAGTAAATCTCCCTTTAAATATCTGAAGATCTCCAGGCTCAAGTTTAAGTTGTTTAACTCTAGCTCTATCACCATCCAATACCTTTTTTACTTCATCAAAGTTTTCATTTCCTGGCGCTCTAATATTTGGACAATATTCAAATATCCCACCTTTTTCTGCCTTTTGGATCATTAAACTTAAAGTAAATTCGCAGCTGTCAAAGTGCCAAGGAAGTATACCTTCAGGCTTCATAACATTATAAGCGTGACATGCTAAAGGATCTGCCCATCTATAAATAGGGGAAACACCCAAACAAGCTGAAACAAATTTTAATAATTCTTCAGTTTCATATAAAAATTTCATTTCAGAATTTTTTGAAAAGCAATCTGAATTTAAATATCCATTATATCTGTTCATGAAAGTTCTCTTTGGGTGATCTTTTGGTAACTCGGGATCATCTTTTGCATAAAGATAAGCATTAATACTTTCTTTAGACATATAAACTTCATCTAATTGTTGTTCTAATTCATTGTTCATAATTTTTAATGAATTGGGTAAAATAAAATCAGGAAGGGTAGAGCAACTATCTTGATCTAATTCAACTTTACATTTTTCAATTATTTTTTTTATCTTTGGAGAATTGAGATCGTGAATTGGATATTTTTCTAAATCAACAATGTCTTTTAAATTTTTAGACATATTAAAGAGGATATTATGATTTAGTCAAAGAATGTTGAAGCTCTTTATTTGTAATATATCCTTTAGTATTTCCTTGTTTATCAACTACTTCACAGTTTGAATTTGTACAAACTACTTGTGGCAAAAACTCTTCAATAAATTGATCTTCCTGAACTTTAATTAGATTACTTTTATCAATTCCATTTGCTTCATTAACAGGTTTCATTATTACTTTTGCTTTAATTACTTTTGCTCTATTTACATCTTTAACAAATGCTTCAACATAATCATCTGCAGGGTTCATAATAATATCAACTGGGGTTCCAACTTGAACTAGTTTTCCAGCATTTAAAATTCCAATGTGATCTCCTAATCTTAAAGACTCATCTAAGTCGTGAGTAATAAATACAATTGTTTTTTTAAGTTGTGCTTGAAGATCTAATAGTTGTTTTTGCATATCACTTCTAATTAATGGATCTAATGCAGAGAAAGCTTCATCCATTAACATAATGTCAGTATCAGTTGCTAAAGCTCTTGCAAGTCCAACACGTTGTTGCATTCCTCCCGATAACTGACTTGGAAATTGGTTTTCAAATCCACTTAATCCAACAGCTTCAATTTTTTCCATTGAAACAGAATTTCTTTTTTCAGGTTCAATACCTTGCATCTCAAGACCATAACCAACATTTTGTAAAACTGTTTTATGAGGAAACAAACCAAATCTTTGAAAGACCATGCTCATTTTGTGTCTTCTAAAATCAATTAGTTTTTCTGTGTCCAAACTCATTACATTTGTTCCTTCAACTAATATTTCTCCATCTGTTGGATCAATTAATCTATTAAGGTGTCTTATTAGAGTTGATTTTCCAGATCCAGATAATCCCATACAAACAAATGTTTCACCTTCTTCAATTTTTAATGAAACATTATCTAATCCAACTGTGTGACCAGTTTTTTCTAGTACTTCTTCTTTACCAGATCCGCTTTTAACCATTTCCAAAACATCGTGAGGTTTTGGTCCAAAAATTTTGTAAACGTTATTGATTTCTATTTTTGACATTATTTTTTCTCTTTCTTAGCAGGTGATGTTCGCTCTTGTAAAGTCTCTCCGTAGGATTGAGTAATTCTATCTAATACTATTGCTAATAAAACTATTGCAATCCCTGCTTCTGCAGCTCTACCTACATTTAATTGTTGTAAACCTAATAATACTTCATCTCCAAGACCCCTTGTTCCAATCATTGATGCAATTACAACCATGGCAAGAGCCATCATCGTACATTGGTTAATACCTTGCATAATATTGGGCAAAGCAAGAGGCAACTGAACACCTAGTAATTTCTGTTTTTTTGAAGCCCCAAATGCATCGGCTGCTTCAATCACTTCTTTATCAACTAATCTTATTCCAAGATCAGTTAATCTAACCAAAGGAGGCACAGCATAAATAAATGTTGCAATAATTGCTGGAACCGCTCCTAAACCAAACAACATAATTCCTGGAATTAAGTAACAGAAACTTGGTATTGTTTGCATTAAATCTAGTACTGGCAATACTACATTTCTTGTTCTCACACTTCGAGCCATTGCAATACCTAAAGGTATTCCAGCTATAACACATAAGAATATTCCAATAAGCATTATTGCAGTTGTCTCAATTGCTTTTTGCCAAAATACTGGGTGAAGAAAACCTATGAAGAAAGTACAAAATCCTACAAAAACTGTAGTACCAATTTTTCGTCCACTTGCAAAATAAGTTAAAACAACAACACCAAGAATAACTAATGGCCAAGGTGCTTGTATCAAAAAATTTTTAACAAGCATTAATATGTATAAAAGAAAGTTATTTATTGCCTCAAAGATATATCCATATTTTTCATTAATTGCTTTAAAGCCTGCATTGATCCATTTCATTAAAGGAAGATCTAACCACTTAGGCCATTTACCACCTAGCCATGAGAAATCATTTAATAGTTCGCCTACGTTATCAGGCTTTCTTTTTGATTGGCTGTAGCTTGTAATTAATAACCAAACAAAAATAACTAATAATCCAATATTAAAAAATATTTTTTTATTTTTTTTCAGCAATTCCATAGTGCAAACTTTAGTTAAAGAAAGAGCCCCGAAGGGCTCTTTCAAGAATTAAGAAATTGAATTATAGAGCAGCGCTAACTTTTTTAGCAACGTCAGCTGATACCCAATTTTTCCACATGCTTTCAGTTTTTAAGAATTGAATAGCAGTAAGTTCCATATCACCGTCTGATTCATCTTCGTAAAAAGCTAACATTTTGTTAACTGTTGCAGTTGGAATAGTATATTTCTTTAAAAACTCTGTTTCAGCTGGATGAGCTTTTGCCCAATCAGATAATACAGATTTTGTTAAAGCCATATCTCTATACTCACATGCACAGCTAGCTTTGTATGCATCTGGACCATTTGCTTTAATATCTTCAACAACTACAGACATATCATCCCAACATTTTTGGCTGAATGCAGGCTCTTTTAATCTAACAAGATCAACTTTACCCATTAAACCAGTTGGCGCCCAGTAGTATGTAAAGATTGGTTTTTTCTTAGCAAACGCACCAGCAATAGCAGCATCTAATGCTCCACCAGAACCTGGATCAAAGTTTGTATAGTATTTGTCTAAACCATACTCTTTTTGTTTAACCAAGTTTACAGTGTAACAAGTCCAACCTGAAATACAGCTAGTCATTCTTCCTTTAGATGGATCTTCTGGATCTTTAAATAGCGCAGCTATTTTTGGATCTTTCA
>WTIW01000016.1 GCA_011526385.1 Pelagibacteraceae bacterium
CCAACAGACGTTGCATTTATTTTATCATTTGGGAATACTGGTTTTGGGTCAACAATCAGCAATTTACTGAAACTAAAATTCTTAAGTGCTCTAGCACATGCTCCTATATTTTCTGACAATTGTGGCTTGTGGAGAATAAAAGAAATATTTTTAAAAGACATTAAGTGCTAGCAGGAGCATTATCTTTATAAAGTTTATAGTCCAAGCTATCAACTAAAGCTTTAAAGGATGCTTCAATAATATTTGGCGATACACCTATAGTAAACCAATTTTTTCCATTTGAGTCAGTGCTTTCTATTGAAACTCTTGTTACAGCTTCTGTTCCAGTATTTAAAATTCTAACTTTGTAATCAACTAATTTTAAGTCTTTTAAATATTCAGAGTATTTTGCAAGTTTATTAACATTTTGTCTTATAGCATTATCTAAGGCATTTACTGGTCCATTACCTTTTCCTTCACAAAGAATTTTTTTACCATCTACTTCTAATTGAGCTTTTGCAAAAGATACAATTTCACCTGAGTTATCTTTTTTAACAGATACGTCATATTCATTAACAGAGATATATCTTGGTATATCACCCATTAATCTTCTTGCTAATAGTTCAAAGGATGCATCCGCACCATCATAACTGTATCCAATAAATTCACGATCTTTTACTTCGTCTAATAATTTTTTTATTTTTGGGTCATTTTTTTTAATATCTATTCCAATTGAATTTAATCTAGAGATTATATTTGATTGACCTGATTGATCTGAGACTACTATGTTTCTAGAATTACCAACTTCCTCTGGATTGATATGTTCATAAGTTTTTGGATCTTTTTGTACAGCGGATACATGCATGCCTCCTTTATGAGAAAATGCAGATGCACCAACATATGGTAAATGTCTATTAGGTTTTCTGTTAAGTATTTCATCTAATAATCTTGAGCATTGAGTTAAGTTTTTAATATTTTCTCTTTTAATATTAATTTCAAAATTTTCTGAAAAATCTTTTTTTAAATAAAATGTTGGGATTAATGACATTAAATTAGCATTTCCACATCTCTCACCTAATCCATTAATTGTTCCTTGAACTTGTCTGACCCCTGCTTGTACAGCTGCTAGACTATTAGCAACAGCATTTTCCGTATCATTATGTGCGTGAATTCCTAAATTTTTTCCAGGTACATGTTTTATAACTTCATTAACAATTTTTGATACTTCATGAGGCAAGGTTCCTCCATTAGTATCACACAAAATTACCCATCTTGCTCCATTATCAAATGCAGCTTTTAGACATGAGATTGCATAATCAGGATTTGATTTGTAGCCATCAAAAAAATGTTCAGCATCAAACATGAACTCTTTTCCAGATTTTACGACATGTTTAGTGCTCTCTCTTATATTTTCTAGATTTTGTTCATTTGAAATATTTAACGCAACATCAACATGGAAATCCCATGATTTTCCAAAGAGACAAATAGATTTGCTTTTAGAATTAATTAAAGAAGATAGCATTGGATCATTTTCTGCACTATGTTCAGATTTTTTTGTCATACCAAATGCAGTTAGATTTGAATTTTTAAAATTTGGATCTTTGTTAAAAAATTCTGTATCTGTAGGATTTGCACCTGGCCATCCACCTTCTATATAATCAACACCAAGACTATCTAATGATTTGGCGATTTTTTCTTTATCATCTATTGAAAAATCAACGCCTTGGGTTTGGGCACCATCTCTCAATGTTGTATCAAATATATAGATTTTCTCTTTACTCATTTTAATTTCCAAGTGGTTTTACCATCTTTATCTTCGATTAAAATACCATTGTCTGAAAGTTCTTTTCTAATTTTATCAGCTAATTCATAATTTTTTTGATCTCTTGCATTATTTCTTTCTTTAATTTTCAAATTTATTTCATCATCTGATAAACTTATTTTACTTTTCTTTAATTTTAACCATTCTTCTTTTGATTGGGTTAATAAACCAATAAAATTACAAGCAGAATTAAATAGTTTTTTGTCCTCTTCTGATCCATTTATCGCTTTAGAAAATAGCTCGTGAAGATTTGCTATATATCCAGGGGTATTTAAATCATCCCTTAAAGGATTTAATATTTCATTTGGAATTGAAACTTCATCATCAAGTTTAATATATAAGGAATACCACTTATCTAAGGTTTTTTCACATTCGCTAATCAGCTTATCGTTCCAATCAAGTCCTTGACGATAATGAGCACTAATTAATGCAAGTCTTAAAACTTGTCCGTTATACTTTTGTTTGAAATCTCTTATTCTTAAAATATTACCTTGTGATTTTGCCATTTTCTCATTTGACATTGTAATAAATCCATTATGTACCCAATATTTTGCAAATGAATTAGTTTGGTTAGCACATCTAGATTGTGCAATTTCATTTTCATGATGTGGAAAAATTAAATCTCTTCCTCCTCCATGAATATCAAATTCATTTCCAAGATATCGTTTTGACATAACCGAACATTCTAAATGCCAACCAGGTCTTCCTTTGCCCCAAGGCGAGTTCCATGATGGTTCATTATCATTTGATGGCTTCCACAAAACAAAATCTTCAGGATTTTTCTTTAATTCAGAAACCTCTACTCTAGATCCTGCAATTAATTCGTCTAAATTTTTATTAGAAAGTTTTCCATATTCATTAAATTTCTTAACTTCAAAATAAACATGATTATTTTGAGAATAAGCGTATCCTTTATTAATTAACTCACTGATCATCTCAATCATAAGTTCAATATTATCAGTTGCTCTTGGCTCTTCAGTAGGTTTATCACAGATTAAATATTTACAATCGTCATGAAAATTTTGTGTTATTTTTGAAGTTAGATCATTAATTGAAATATTTTTTTCATTTGCAGCTTTTATTATTTTATCATCTACATCAGTTATGTTTCGAATATAATTTATTGAATCTTTTCCAAATGAGTCTTTTAGAAGTTTAAATAAAATATCAAATACAACTAAGGGTCTAGCGTTTCCAATATGCGGATCATCATAAACAGTTGGTCCACATACATACATACCAATAGCTTTTTCATTTGTTGGAACGAATTTTTCTTTTTTTCCACCAAGACTATTAGTTAAAAAAATATCTTTAGTCATTTTTATAGAGATATACTTTTTATTTTAGTTTGTGAAACTAATTGATTAATTTGGAATTTTACACACTGGAATTGCTTCCATTTTATGTAAATTCATTTTTCTTATTTCTGAATATTTTGATCTGTTTTTTGAATTTGGATTTTCCATTGCTTCTTCAAGCTCCTGGTAAGATAATCCAAGCTGACCTTCATCGGTTCTGCCATCATCCCACAAACCATCCGTTGGAGCAGCATTAATAATTTCATCAAGAATACCTAATTCTTTACCGAGTTCCCAAACTTCAGTTTTATTGCAATCCGCTATAGGTGAAATATCAACTCCACCATCGCCATACTTTGTGTAAAATCCAACTCCAAAGTCTTCAACTTTATTTCCAGTTCCAACTACAATTCCAGAATTAGCAGCTGCAACCTGATATAAAGTAGTCATTCTCAATCTTGCTCTAGAATTTGCCATACCATGTTCGTTTTCAAATTTAGAAAGTGTATTTTCAAAGGATTTAAAAACATCATCTAATTCTAAAGTATACCCTTCTACATTTGAAAATTTATTCTTTAACCAATCTTTATGTTTTTGACTTAAATCATGTTGTTCTGCTTTTTGTTTAATTGGCATAGACAAAACTATTGTTCTTAATCCAGTCATAGCACTTAATGTGCTAGATACAGAAGAGTCTATACCTCCAGAAACACCAATCACTAATGACTTAGCTTTTTTGGGCATATTATTTACGTAATCTTTTATCCAATTGGATATGAAAGATGCTTTTTGTGAAACGTCCATATTATCTAATTATTATTAATTAAATATTTTTCAATATTTTAAGATGCCGCTCTATCTGCTTTTTTTGAATATGAGCTATTCTTTTTTATCTCATCTGAAATCATAAAAGCCAATTCTAAAGCTTGGTTTGCATTTAGTCTTGGGTCGCAATGAGTATGATATCTTGAAGATAAATCTTTCTCTGATATTTTTTGAGCACCACCAATACATTCTGTAACATTTTGACCTGTAAGCTCTATATGAAGACCTCCAGCGTAACTACCTTCGCTTTGATGGCATGCAAAAACATTTTTAACTTCTTTTAAAACACT
>WTIW01000112.1 GCA_011526385.1 Pelagibacteraceae bacterium
ACATGTTCACACTCAATTGTTCCTTTATCTGTTTCAACAACCCATCCATCTTTTGTTTGTTTCATTCCAACAACGGATGTGTTTCTGTAAATTTCTGCTCCTCTGTTCCTTGCACCAGTTGCAAGTGCTTGTGTTAAATCTGCTGGTTGAATATATCCATCTTCAGGATGTTGTATTGCTCCAATTAAGTCTGACGTATTACATAAAGGCCAAATTTCTTTTACTTGATCAGGAGTTAAAAATTTAACATCAACTCCTATTGTTTGAGCAACACCAGCATACTGATGATATTCATCCATTCTATCTTTGGTACTTGCTAATCTAATATTTGATACAACGCTGAAACCAACATTCTTTCCAGTTTCTTCTTCTAAAGTTTTATAAAGATTAACTGCATATTTATGAAGTTGACCAACTGAGTAACTCATGTTGAATAATGGAAGAAGACCTGCAGCATGCCAAGTTGAACCTGATGTTAATTCTTTTCTTTCTATAAGAACAACATCTGACCAACCTTTTTTTGCTAAGTGATAAAGTGCACTAACTCCTACAACTCCACCACCTACAACAACAACTTTTGCTTTTGATTTCATTTAGCGATTCCTACTAAATTTTAAATCTGAACGAAACAAAATTCTATTCGTCATCATCTGCGTCACGCCAACCCATTTGATACATCAAATAGGCAGCCACAGTTACAGCTATAACTCCTCCAACCATTCCAAAGTTCATCCCAGCTTCCCTTCCAAAATAATACCAACCAATTTGGGTCGAGCCGATTGGAATAACAGTTAAAATAAGTCCTAAAATTATTAGTCTTTCAGTTAAGGGAGGTTTTTTCATTAGATTGAAGACCCTAAATTAAAAGGCTGAGAAACAGCAGTTGTTAACCAGCAATTTTTTGTAGGTCCCTCTATTTTGTTTTTTTCAACCTGCCATTTAAATTTAAAGTAGTTTTTATCTGCTCCCAATATAGTTACTTCATAAGTTGCAACTTCATCATTTTTAAATATCTCATTAATTTCATTTTCTTTATGGTTTAAGAGCATTGAAAAAGAATCTCCCTTAAGCATGGTTTTAAATCTATCAATTGGACCTGTGTATCTTTGGTTATTAGGGTGAGCAAATTCCCAAGTTTGCAAGATACCTCTATCTTTGTAAGGGCTATCATTTTTCATTAGCGCATTTAATTGAATTTTAACAACTTCTTTTGGTGAAATATTTACACTTGGTTTAAGAACATCCGCTAAAGAATAGCTTTGTAAAAATAAAGAAAGAAATAAAACTTTAAAGATTATTTGCGGTATTTTTGACGTCTTCCAAAAATTTTTTTCTTTTTTCATCAGACACAAATGGTACAGCAAAATATCTTCTATAGGTAATGTCATAAATACCACACATATGAAATACCCCTCTTTTTAATCTTCTAATTGGTAAATTTAGAAAAAAAGTAGTTACTGCTAATCTTGGAGATCCATAAGTACAAAAAATTATTGCTTTTTTGTCTTTTAAATTTCCTATTGGATATCCATAATTACCAACTAATTTTTTAAATCTATATGCCCAAGGTGGGCCTAGAACTTTATCAATCCAACCTTCAACAATTGCGGGCATTCTAAAATTCCAAATAGGTGCAACTAACGCAATAACATCAGCTTGTTCTATTCTTTTTCTGTGATCTAAAACAGTTTCATCTGGTGCTTCACCTGCAAAAACTGGATTGAATTTTTCTTTGTACAAATCTACACAATCAACCTGATGTCCTTTTTCCTCAGCAGTTTTTGTAAATGTATCTCTAATAGCTGCATTAAAAGATTTATCATTATAATGACCGTATAGGAGAAAAACTTTTTTCATGAAATTTAAGCTTATATATTTTTTTCTATTCTGTTTGCAATAAAAAATCCAACAAACATGAATAAAACAAAAATTAAGCTACTTGGATTTAAAAAAGAAATTGATGCTATTGCTGGTCCTGGGCACAACCCAGCTAAACCCCAACCTACACCAAATAAACTAGAGCCAATTAAAAGTTTTTTATCAATATTTTTATTTTCAATTGAAATAAAATTTTTTGCTAAAATTGGTCTTGATTTTTTTTTAAATATAAAATGCAGTGGAGCAAATATAATAATTGCACCAACCATTACAAAAATTAATGAAGGATCCCATGCATCAAATATATTTAAAAAACCTAATACCTTTTGTGGATTTACCATTCCTGAAATAGTTAAACCCAATCCAAAAATAATTCCTGATAGTAAAGATATTAATCTAATCATTAAATTCCAAATATAAGTACAGTTATTATTCCAGTTAATATAAATGAAATTGTTGCAACAATAGATCTTAATGAAAATCTACTAATACCACATATTCCATGACCACTAGTACAACCATTTCCAATTCTTGTTCCAATTCCAACTGCTAGACCACCAATTATCAAAATTGGTATTGAATTTGTGATAATGCTTTCAATTTTGCTGCCACTAAGAGAATAAATTGTTGGACCCAATATCAATCCAAATAAAAATAAAGAATTATCAACTCTTTGTTCTCTTTTTAATATAAAGTTTGCAGCTATAGAGCTCACACCTGCCATTCTTCCATTAAATGCAAACAACAAAAAAACTGCAAAACCAATCAAAAGGCCTCCGGTTAAAGCGCTTAAGGGTGTAAAATTTATAATATTCATTTTTAGATATTTTTAAAAAGTCTTTCGTACTCTATTTTTGTGCACTTGTTAGATACATAATAAATTTTATTTTGAGAAGTAAATTTTGCAGCTTCTTCATTGTGTATGTTCAATTGTAACCACAGTACTTTAGCTCCTATCTCTTTTGTTTCTTTTGCAATTTCTTCAGCTTCAACACTTGGTCTAAAAACATTTACTATTCCAACAAATTCCTCAATATCTGATAGTTTTTTATAAACTTTTTCTCCATGGATGATTTTATTATCTGTAACAGGATTAACAGGAAAAACTTTATATCCAGTATTTCTCAAGAATTTCATAACTCTATTAGAATCTTTATTGTGATCTGGACTGACACCAACAATTGCAATTGTTCTATAACTTAAAAAAATCTCTTTAAGTTTTTCATCGATTAAGTGTTTTTCCACTTTGGTTTCCTCTTTTGTAAAAAAGCAGAAATACCTTCTTTAGCATCGTATGAGCTCATGTTTTCAGCCATTATTTTTGATGTAAATTTATAAGCTTTTGAAATTGGCATTTCTAACTGTTTATAAAAAGCTTTTTTACCTATTTTAATTGTTGAATTTGATTTTGATGAAATTTTCTTAGCAACTTTTAAAACTTCAGTGCTTAATTTTTTTGATGAAAAAAAATTATTAATCAATCCAATTTCTTTTGCAGTTTTGGCATTAACTGGATCACCTGTTAAAAGCATTTCCATAGTTTTTTTTCTATTAACTTTTCTACTAACAGCAACCATTGGAGTGCTACAAAATAATCCTATGTTTACTCCTGGTGTTGCAAAAATTGCTTTAGTATCACTGTAAGCTAAATCACAACTTGCAACTAACTGACACCCTGCTGCAAATGCTGCTCCATGAACTTTTGCAATAACAGGTTTTTTTCCTTCAACTATCTGCATCATTAGTTTTGAGCATAAGTTAAATAATTTTTGATGTTTTGTTTTTTTACTAATTCCTCTTACTTCTTTTAAATTATGACCTGCGCTAAAACCATTTCCTGAACCTTCTAAAATTATTACTTTGGTAAATTTATCGTTATCTAACTTTTTAAATGCTTTTAATAAATCTGATAGGGTTTTAAATGATAATGAGTTGTAAGTTTTTGGATCATTAATAATAACAGTCATTATTCCATTATTATTATTTTTAATTTTTACATTCATTGAATTAGGAAATTACTTTAATTTTCCTTCTTCTCTCATTTTTGCACGAATTTTTGTTGCAGAAATTTTTTGAATTTCCTCAGATAAAACAATTTCCTCTATTTTATAACCAACACCTCTTCCGTAACAAATATTAGTAATATTGGGTACCATCATTATTTTAAATCTACCCTCAAATTCAGGATTAAGTCTATCTTCAATATTTTTTTTAACTGTTTCAAAATCAAAAGGATTATCATCCACTCCTTGAACGTCTCTTATTTGAATACAAACTTGTCCAGTTTTTTTTATAATCTCCTTAAATAAAGTATAAT